>JALVEF010000423.1 GCA_027031185.1 Saprospiraceae bacterium | reverse complement strand
GCCTTTGGCCGGCTGCAAAATCGCGATCAGGCCACCGGTCTTGTCGGTGATTTCAATGCGCACATCCTGATTTTCACTCACTGTGAAGGCGCTCCAGTCAAAGTGCACATTGTAATCCGCCGGGTTGGGAGTGACACCACTTCCGCCCGCCGGCCCCATGTGCATCCTTTTGTCAATTACCTGTTGCATACACAAAGTTAATGGTTTTATTCCCGCACTTACTTGCCCCTAATGTGCGACCGTTGGCCTTTTAGCGTGCACCCGAAGGGCCACTTCAACGCACGCCCCGGCAGGGGCGTATTCAACGCGAAGCATTCAACCGCGTCAGCGTTTCAACTACTTTTAATTGACAATCAGTTTTCCCATTCCGATGATTCCCCTATCCGACTCGACGGTATAAAACAGCACGCCGCGCGGCAAGTCGCTGATATCCAGCGTATTATGTGAGTTTCGCAGGCGCTGCCTGCGGAGGAGACGGCCCGTCAGGTCGTAGAAGTACATAGTGGAGCGATCGGTATAAGCTGAGGGCAAGGAGACATTAATATAGTCAGATGTCGGATTTGGTGAGACCATTTGTGGATCTGCCCAGGCATTTGATGCAGAAGAAACAATATTACAATCCGCCCAGGTACCTTCACAAAATCTTTCTAAACGCCACGAGAACAAGTCTCCGATTGAACGGTTGGCATTCATCGGGAAAAGGCCCAGATTTTCCAAGCCCACACCAGATACAATACGTAAATGACTTGGACCAAAAAGCAGTCCACAGTAAATAAGCTGACCTTTGGTATGAATTACTTTCCGCATTTTTCCATATACCATTTCGTCCTTAATCGAATCCACTATCCCCCAGGGTTCATTTACTACGGAGACCCATGGCTTGATCCCCTCTAACAAACAGGTATCTAAAGTATCTCCCTGACTAAGTCCAAAATCAAACAACAGATATTCCTCATCACTACAGAATACCGGAACAAGCACAGTGTCAAGGGGCAAAAAATACACCCGTTGGGCTATTGTATCGTCACGAATCAGTCCAAGTATATGTCTATCTAAAACAGTATAAGGATATTGGAAGTAATAAACTGGCGGGAAAGGGGAACCGGGAGGGGGGTAATAAATTTCTCCGGCCAGATCATATTTGAAAACTTTCTTATACTTGGTATTGCCTACTAGTGTGTCTTCGGATATGCCAATCATAAATCCAGATACGGCACGACAATTTTCTGCGTCTTGCCCCATATACCACCAATATCGCTCCCCCTCCGTCATAGGAATATAGGTTTGAGCTTTTGCAAAAAAGAAAGTACAGAGAAAAATCAATGCTGCTATGTTTTTCATGATTTTGATGTTTTTGACCGGTTGTTTTCTGTTTTTCCGTAAATTCATTCGATTGAAGTCCATACTTCATTGACATTCCGGAAGGTACCGACGTCAGCGCCAGATCACAAACCGGGTGGAATAATGGCCGTTTACCAAGACGGCATACACACCGGGGGCCAGTCCGCAGGTATCCACCCGCACCTGAGATTTCCCGGGTTTGCAGGTATATACCATGTGGCCCTGTATATCAAATATGCGCAGTGTCTTTATTTTACCCGGAAGATACGATATGTCCACATAAGACGTCACCGGATTGGGCGACACGCGGACAGCATCGGACAAGTGCACCGTACCGGGATCAAACACTTGATTGACACTGTCTATCAGTCCGTTGGGATAGGTCTTGAGCAGCCAGCCCCGCTGCACAGTATCTGCTATGTGATTGAGCAGCTGCCCACACATGACCAGACTGCCATCATCCAATTCCGCCACGCCTTTTAGAATCTCGTCCTCTCCTTCCAGATAATTATTCGCATACGAATAGAGCCGCTCCCAGATGATCTCCCCGTCCGGGGTAAACTTCACCGCCGTACCCTTGGACTTATAATACTTTTCCCCGTTGATTATTGTGGAGTCGCCCGATCGCCCCACCGCCACATAATTCCCATCAGACACCCGGATGAAATCTCCAAAATGCGTACAATCGTCCACGGCACAAAATCCTGATGGCGCCCCGGCGAGAAGTTCCCACAACTTATTGAAACTGCTATCCAATCGGCACACATACGCTTGCACACGGTAATCTGCGCCATAAGGGATGGCGGTGTGACCCACAAAAATCACACCGCCGTCATCCGTCTTTAACATCTTTTTAACGCCTTGTCCTCTATCTCTGGGGTCAACCCACTTGCCCAGATAATTGCCTGCCGTATCCACACGCAGTATGACATTCCGTGAAAATTGTCCGTTTCCATATCGCTTTATCCCTATCAAATACGTAGTATCATTCCACTGTAGCAGGCTTAAAGGATCATATCTAAATCCATTTTCCATATATTCATGCTCCCAGACCGGATTGCCCAGACTGTCAAACTTTGTCAGTACTACTGTCCTCGAATTTCCCAAAAGCTGTACAGCTACGGCCACTATGGAACCGTCCTCCGTAATGAGACCGTCTCGAAATTGAAAGGCGGAATTATTATTGTCCGGTTCATAGTCCTTAAGCCACTGTATATTATAGTTCTTATCCGCCATACAGACAAAGCCCCAGTCAATTATCAAATTTCCATAGCCTCCGGCGCCTACGGTCAATACTTTGTCCCCCTTTTCTATGGTGTTTAGTGGGAAATATGCCTTCACCGAATCGTACATCGCATAGGTATTGCTGATGTGATTGCCTGCCAGGTCAAACCGCGAAAACATTAGTTTGGCCGGATAAGGGTAAAAACCGGGACTCCCCAAACCCGTAACTACCAAAGTGTCTTCATGCGGATATACATCCATATAGACCACACTCAGATTATCAAAAATACACTCCTTGTTGAAGTTCTGGGCGCGGACCGCTACGGTCGTAAAGATGAGGAGCAGGATAGTGAGCTGTTTCATTTTTTTGTCCTTTAAACAAGAGTGGGCCCGCCCCTGGCGGGGCAGGCCCATTCCCGCTTTATTTAATAATCCGATACTGCAAAGGGAATGATTTCTCTATACCCCGTCTTGTTCCGGTATATGCAGTAATAGGTGCCGGGCGTCCACCCGCTCGCATTGAGCGTAAAGACCTCCTCTATGTGCCGGATTTTACCGGTAAACTTAATATTCCCGTGATTGTCCAAAATATACACATCGGCATCATTTCCGTAAATGGACGGCGACAGATACCGTACGGTAAATTCGCCGTTTACCGGATTGGGCGTGATCGTGATCAATGAGGGTTTTTGCTCACCACCGGCAATACCGGCATTTGCCCCTGTTTCATTACCATTGGATGTACTTTCCCCGCTTTCCAGGAAAGCCAAATCCGGTTCCAGGGGGAACTGCATACCGTAAAAGAAACGCAGGATATTCCGGGCACGTTGCCTGGCCGTGCCGGTTCCATTATGGGCCAAATTATTTAACGAGATGTGTTCTACATCGGAAAGTTCTTTTTCGGTCCGGCCATCCGCATACACTGAATGCAGCAGGTTGTGGAGTTGTGTCATTTGGTTCCACTCATCCATACCGGTTAGGGTCAATTGGAATCGAGCCGGAATGTCGGATAAAACGTCATTTGCCTGCTGGTAATGGCCGGCTGAAAACAAATGATCAACCAAAGCATACGCTGTTTGCAACGTACCAAAGCTGAGCAGCCACTCAGCCATCTCACCAGACGTGGTCGTGTCCGGATTGTTGGAAGTGAGCAATTGCTGCAAAATAAACTTGGCGCACCAATCTTTTTTGGCCGTGTGTACCGACAGGGCGGCTTCCATTTTGCCGCGCTCAGTCAATGCTGTATGGTCATTCAGCAACTGCATCATTCCCGGGGTCAACAGACCACCAGCCACGATATCATCGTACACATTCGCATGCCGGTAAGCTTCCGTATTGGCTAGTAATATGTCATACAGGGCCGTACCGGTAAATTTCGCATCAGCCACCAGCACTTGTACCACTTTCACGGACAGATATGGCGATATACCCAACAATTGTGCTTTCAATGCCGCATCATTTTGACTGGCAGCTTGTATGTCTGCCATCAAAGCGTCCGTACTGCCGCCGTCAATTTTGTCTTCCAGAAGACTCCGGTAATACTGCGTCTTTGCCGCGTGGCCGGCGTACCATTCTTTAAGCAACACGGGGGAGTGTTTTCCGGGATCCCACTTGGAAGAGCAAGTGTTAGGGTCGCTTGGTAGATAGGCGTTCGCGAAATGTGGCTGCGGCGTGGTATAAAGCGGCTTTTCAAAGGGCTGGTCGGCCCAGAAATACAGGATATCCAGCATACTGGAGTTGCGATAATCACTTTCCGGATTGTTCCCTGCCAGGGAAAAGCGATTGCCGCAGGCGATATAGGCATCATCAGATTGAGTATCATCTAAATCAAACTGATAATCCCGCAGCCCCAGACCATCTAAGGTGATGATATCATACAGCCCGGACTGTTGCATATCATTGCAGAAATAAGCCAAGCCATCATGGTGATATTCCGTGTTCTGATCTTTTGATGCATTATCACCAAGGGCGAGATTGGCGACATGCATTTCCACAAAGTCATTATTGTAGATTTCATTGTTATCAGCACCGGTACTTATCATAAAAGTGCCAAAGGTTTGCTTAGTGGCTGGAGCACTCTTTTTGAAGACATTATCCTCGATAGAGAATTGAGTACCCCCCACATTGGCTACACCCACAGTAAAATAGGCAGGCGCGGGCGAATACCCGAACTCAAACTCATTCAGTTCAATCCTCGGGAAGTCCACACCATCATTATAGACGCCTATGATACAGTTCTCAAACCTACATTTGAGTACTGAGTAAGTATTAGTGGATGCTTCCTTCATGGCATGAATGCCATATCGAAGGTTTGTAAAAGTGCACGGCTGGGGGTCGCAACACGGATTATTGGGACAGGACTGAGTACAACCTCCCACATAAAATTGCGCATCAATGGTAAAAATACCATCCCCAAGCTGAGCAGAAGTGGCTGCGGCGGGATTGTTATTCATAAAATCACAGCTTTGCAAACGCACTCCTTTGACAGCCCACATCGTAATAAAGGGGAGCGGATTGGTACCATCCGGGAAAGGCTGATCAATAACAAAGTCACAGTTTTTAAAGTAACTGGCATTATAATGGCCATATTTCAAAAATTCTGCCGTACGTTTATTATTCAAAAATTTTGAATCAGCCGCCTGTACTATCCCACCGGTATATTGCATTTGCCAGTCCCCATCTTTTCCGAGTTTGATAGCATTTCGGGCATGTTCAATAAGTGAATGATTCCGAATAATCAGTTTGCCTTGCGCTGATGAGGATTGGGATTGAGTCGCATCGCCCCAGACCTGAATGCCATTCCAAAAGGCGTTGCAACCATTGGTCAGAGTCGCATGATCCAAAATCAACTTAGCTCCTCGTTCTACAATAATCCCAACATTCTGTGCGAAATTTATAACGGCGCCATTTGTAATTGTCAATGTGTTACCAGATGTGATACGCAAATTGCTGATAATTTTCTGGTCCGTATCCCAGACCTCATTATTAGTGATTTGGGTTTCATTGCCAGGCAGCAGGTCTGCTTCCCACAGGCCTCGTCCATAAGTAGCCACCACCAATTTATTGGCACATGAATTAATTTCCATATCGGAAATTATGCATTGCGGGCCTTTATCCCCAAAGCGTACCCAACAATCCATTGTATTGTCCTTATAAAATATACCATAGTCAGTACCCACATATATCCGGTCATTTGCATTTTCTTGATAACAAATGGCCGTAGCTGGCAGGTTGGGAAGTCCTTGCAGAGTAATATTGATCCAGCTGTTTCCACCATCTTCGGAGTGGAATACCTTTCTATTTCCATCAAAAGCCCCACAAGATATCCAAATACGATCTTTATTATTGGGATCAACTGCTATATCGGTAATAGGCACGGGAAGTCCCATTTCGGTCCCTATCATTGTCTCCAAATTGTTGTTAATATTATCCACCATCCAATTGGACCCGTTTCTAGTAGCTTTGAAAATCCCATCGAAAGGCTGCGCCGGATTGCTATTTGCATATTTGTACCCGTCCGTAGAAAAATAAACCACATCGGGATCAGATCGGGATATCGCGACGCTGGAAATATTGGCAATTTGGTCATTTACACTGATATCACTGATTTTTTGAGGCGCACCATTGAGAAAAGAAGCAACCCAAAGATCGTGTATGCCTATAAAAAACTCATCTGGCTTTGAAGGATTAGCACACAGGGGGTTCAACCAGCCTCCGCCTGGGAGGGAGGATTTGAGAGCAACATCCGTCCCTTGTAGCTCGCCCCACTGAATGACATGCTGAATTTCTTGAATAATAGTCACGCCATCCGGCCCAATGAGGCAATCGCCATTATCACCTGCCGGTCTAGTTTCATACCAATCACCGTTGATATAATAATTGATACTTCCATCCTGTGCACCCGCAAAAATCATCTTCTGGTTGTTTTCGGTTATTCCTAAACCATAATAATTTGTGATAGACAAGCCTTGACCGGATATATCCTCCCAGGTATAACCGTCAGTGGTTTTGGATATTCCACCATCCGTACCAACATATAGGCGGCCGTTCCCATAAGCTTCTAAGGGATGTACGTCAACATGGTTTTCTTTTGTGTCCATCGACTTGAATTGATGCCCTCCATCTTCACTATGCCTTACACAGCGAGTGGAAGACTGGACATACATTTTTTCCCAATCATCAGGGTCTATGGCAAATACGGGCACCGGATCAATAAAAACATGCGTAAAAGTGTTCTCAGAATAGCTATCAATCATGTCCACAGTATTAAAATTGTCTGTCGTTTTATACAGACATTTAGCCTGATAGGCTTTCCCGTTAACGCATTTGGTATATACCGCCAAAACTGCAATATCTCCGGCATTGTCAATTTCGATATTAAAATCTACTCTTTCCGTAGCATTGATACCTGGCTTTGAACAGTCCACGTCAAGATCGCTGAAGTGATAATAGCTTAAGTTTGAAGGCGGAGTCAATGATATTTTTTCGGGAGAGTTCGGATCAGCGGGATCATATTTGTATAAACCCTTGTGTGTACAAAACCACGCCTTACCATCCGGCCCTACTTCTATATCATTGTAGCCAACATAGCCATAAAATAGCCCTTGATACCAGGTATTATCACTGGCTATTACAGTCCATGAGCCGTTGGTCTGCCCATCAAAACTACCTTCCCACTTCCATAGCTTATTCCACTGACACACATATAAAATGGTATGATCCAAGGTCGAAGTTGGATCAATGGCCATAGCACCAGAGGAAGTAGCCCACCAGTTTGAAGTCGGATCATTACTAAAAGCAGTCCTCTTCCAAGTGACTCCGCCATCATCGGACATAATCACGCCCATCCCATAGCCATGCCTAAACATCTCCCAGTTGCCGCCATCTTCTCCTATGCCGGAAGAAGCATAAATTATTTGGCTATTTTGCGGATGTCTGATAATAGAAAAAAAACCAAAAATAGAAAAACCTTCATCATCCGTCGTACACGTCCAATTCTTACCGCCGTCCGTAGTATGCCATATTCCACTGTAAGCCCCAACCAAAATATCGTCATAGTTGTTGGGATCAGCACTTATGGATAATATCCGTCCTTGATTTTGCTTGTCAGGAACGCTCCCACTACATTTGTTAGATTGATGTCGTGCTCCTTTGGAATTTAAGGGGCCCAAATTAGTCCAGTTTATATCCGGAATGGGCAATTCACACCCGAATTGCTCTTGCATCGCTTCCATATACTTTTGGCTTGCAGTGGTCATATCTCCGTTAGGACCCACCCTGTACCGCCAAAGGTAATTCCACCGGTAATATCGGGCTAGTTCACCATCTTCCTCTATTTCCGTTGCAGTTGTACTGGTACCTCCCTGAGCAGCAACTTGTTCGGCCTTAATACTCTGCCACCACTGATCTCTCAACTCAAAAAAATTAGGAGATTGCTGCCCATACACTACTCCCCCCCCCATAACAATACTCCTACGAGCAGCGCGCGCAGGACGACGTGGGGAAGAAAAGTCAAAATCGGGCGGGATGCATGCCGGACACGGGACGTGCCGGGCGGAGATGTAAACATCTGACGTAAAGTAGTCAATGATTTCATGATCGAAAAGTTTTGAATTATCGAATCACCGGCATTAAAGCCGGCCGTTACTACAA
>JALVEF010000422.1 GCA_027031185.1 Saprospiraceae bacterium | reverse complement strand
TTGACCCCAAGTTCTACACTGAAATCGAATACTATCGGTAAAGAACGGTGTAGCGGTTTAGCGGTTTAGCGGCCCCGCACTAACTTGCTTTGCCAGACTTTAGGTTTGCCCCTTTCCGCTTATGCTTATTGAAAAATGAGCACTATTTGCCCCGCGCTTATGTGCAAGTAAGTGCGGGACGGTGTAGCGGTTTAGCGGTATAGCGGTTTATCGGTTTAACGGTTTAGCGGCCCCGCACTAACTTGCTTTGCCAGACTTTAGGTTTGCCCCTTTCCGCTTATGCTTATTGAAAAATGAGCACTATTTGCCCCGCGCTTATGTGCAAGTAAGTGCGGGAAGTGTACCCCGTTGACCTTCGACCTTGTACCGTGGACCGTCAAACAGCAAGTAAGTGCGCGACAAGTTCAACCATTAACATTCCGACAACACCAAAACGCACCGCCCACGCATCCCGAAATTACAAGACCGCACGCACCCAACGGGTGCGTAAACTTTAACTTTTCACCTCGCGCTATTTCCTGGAATAAAAAACTTATCTTTGGCCAAACCGGATTACCATGAAAACCACGCTTCCCACCCGCGCGCTCCTGCTCATCTTGCTCATTGCTATCCTGGGCGCCTGCAGAAGTTCACGAACCAAAACCCCGTACACCACACACGAAAACGTCCAAATACCCGCAACCACTATGGACAGCGACACCACCTTTGACCGCTTTTGGCGACGGATTGACTCCCTGAAAAACCGCGGCTTGCCCAAGTCTGCCCTCGCCGAACTGGAAGCACTCAAACCCAAAATTGACCAATCCGGCCGCCCCGATCAAACGGTCAGATACGTAATCTATAAGGTCGGCATCCTCTCCCGAATAGAAGAAAACTCCGATTGGAAGAACTACCTCCGCCTCAAAGACGAAATCCGCTCCACGACCACTCCTGCCAAAGAACTGCTCCAACTGTACCTGGCCGACTTCCTGGAACAATGGTACCAGAACCAGTCCTGGCGTATTGCCAAACGCACCGCACGCGGTGAAGCCAAAGACGAGGACTTGCGCACCTGGTCGCCCGCCCGGTTCGAGGAAGAAATCAATCGCCTCTACAAGGCTTCCGTGTCCAATGATGCCCTCGCCCGCTATCCCGTCGAATATGTATCCGCCATTGTCAAAGCGGGAAAAAACACGCGCCATCTCCGCCCCAATCTCTATGACTTGATGGCGCACCGGGTACTCGAGTACTTCATGCGCGAAAACAACTTCCTCACCGAGCCGGCCTATCGCTTCACCCTGGACCAGCCTGCTTATTTTGACCCGGCGGAAAGCTTCGCCGCTATGCAAATCCCGACGCGAGACACCGTCTCGCGCAAGTATTTCGCACTCAAGCTTTTCCAAAAACTCACCAAACTCCATCTCCGCGACGACGTCCCGGCGCCATTGCTGGATTTGGAACTGAAACGTCTGCACTTCGTCTATCAAAACTTCGCCGGCACCGGCAAAGACAGTCGGTACCTGCACGCGCTGGAGCGCCTGAGCAAGCGCGCTCCAGACGATCCGGTGACCGCCGAAGTCCGGGTCGAGATCGCGAAACAGAACCGCCGCCTCGAAGACCGGAAACCGCCACAGACACGCAACTACGCCCCGATCGTCTCACAACTGCACGACATCATTCGCCTGTATCCCAATACCCACGGCGCCGGCTTGGCAGCCCGTATCCTGGCCTCTCTAACGGAAAAACGCCTGACCATCCAAGTCGAAGAGGTCAATCTGCCGCAAAGCGAATTTCTCGCACGCATTGACTATGCCAATATCGCCGAAGTCACCGTCCGCATCTTCCGGATCGAAGACTTGCGACTTTGGGTAATGCGGGAGGACAAGGACATCCAAGCATTCCTACAGAAAGAAAAACCGGTATCCCAAAAGCACTTTGCGCTGCGCGACCCGAAAGACTATCGCGACCACTCCACCGAGCTGGCCCTGCCCCCGCTGGCTCCCGGCCAGTACATCCTGCTCACCGAGACCCCGGGCAGGGATCTCCAAACTCCAAACTTTTTCCAGGTCAGCAATCTGGCGCCCGTCTCCCGGAATAATAGTCGGGACAAGTTGCGCATCCTGACGCGCGACAAAGGCAGCCCCGTTTCCGGCGCCCGCATCTCTCTTTATCCCTTTATCCGTTACAACCAAATAGACTTCAAGTCTCCCCGCGAATTTACATCGGATCAAAACGGCGATGTCACCATTCATCCGGACAAAGGCCGCGGCTACATACTTGTCACCACCGAAGGAACCGACCGTTACATCTCCCCGCGTCAGTACGCCGGCGGAGGATACTATCGCGGACAGCATCCGGTCCCCGAACAAAGGGCCGAGCTGTTTTTGGATCGTGGCATCTACCGCCCCGGCCAGACCGTCTATTTCAAGGCCTTGCTCCTCCGCTTTGACAGCGACCGCATCCCCCATATCCGGGCACACGAGACAGCAGAAGTCGAGTTGCGGGACGCCAATGGCCAAAAAGTCAAATCGCTCCAACTCCGTTCCAACGAATACGGCACCGTCCACGGCAGCTTTACGCTGCCGGAGAGCGGCCTGACCGGCAATTTCTCACTCCGCGTGAACCCACCCTACCACGCTTACAAAAGCTTCCGTGTCGAGGAATACAAGCGGCCCCGCTTCGAAGCCAGGCTACAAGCTCCGGAACAGCAGTACAGCCTCCGCGATACCGTCGTCATCAAGGGCCAGGCTTTGAACTATGCCGGCGCGCCACTTGACGGAGCCACCGTCCGCTATTCCGTCGAGCGCCATACCTACTTCCCCTACCGTTGGTACAACTTTGACTTTTTCAGATGGTGGCGCCCCAAGGCACCCGTCCACATCGCCCATGACCAAATCACTACAAAACCGGACGGCAGTTTTGAGATTCGTTTCCCTGCCCTGCCGGACAAGACCCTGGACCCGGCCACCAAACCTGTATTCCAATTTACCGTCAAAGCATCGGTGACCGACATCACGGGCGAAGTGCACGACGTCTCCACTTCCGTCTCCATCGGCTACACCCGGATGCTGCTGGATGCGAGCATCCCGGACAAGATACAGGCGCACACCCTGACCGCCATACCCATTCAGGTAAAAAACCTCAGCGGCCAGCCTGTCCGGGCAAAGGGCCAAGCCAAAATCGAACGCCTGCAAACGCCGGAAACGTACTATGTACACCGGCTGTGGGACAGCCCGGAATATCAGCTCCTGTCCAAAGAAGAATTTGCCAAACGCTTCCCCCACCGCGCCTATCTGGATGAAGACAAACTCCAAAAACGCGCGGTGGCCGCCACGGTATGGGAAACCGGCTTTGATATTGACGGAGCAGATTCCATCCACATCGGCAAACCGCTGACACAGGGAGCCTATAAACTCACTCTTACCGCACAAGACGACCGCGGCCAAGAAGTCAAACAAGTGCGCTGGTTTGAAATCCTCGCCACAGACGGACAAGCGTACAGCCTGGGGCATTTGTTTGATGTCCTACCCGGGAAGCGGCGCGTCGAACCCGGCCACCCGGCCCGGCTGCACCTCGCCTCCGGCGCCGACGTCCGCTACTATGTCACAGCTTTCCATTACAACAAAAAACCCCAAAAAGACGAGGTAAACGTCGGGGCCAGGCTCCACTCATTGGAGTTTCCCATTACCGAACAAGACCGCGGCGGATTCGAAGTCCATATCGCTGCCATCCATGACAATCGCTTCTTCCAACAGCGCATCCGCTACGACGTCCCTTGGTCCAACAAAGAGCTCCAAATCAGCTTTGAGAGCTTCCGCGACAAACTCCACCCCGGGCAGAAGGAAAAATGGCGCATCAAAATCCAAGGCCCCAAAGCGGACATCGCCGCCGCCGAGGTTGTCGCCAGTCTGTACGATGCCTCGCTGGACGTCTTTGCACGCAATCACTGGAACACTTCCTATTACCCGGTACGAAGTTTCTACCGCACCGGCTGGCATCCCCTGGGCGGATTTGGCAAGTCCTCCTATAGTAGAAGCTGGCAAGACATGCACGCCGACGTACCGGCGAAGATTTATGACCGGCTGCGAAGAATGCAGATCTTTGAATTTCCGGTCTTTTTCAGCGATCGTATGGTCCAATCCGTTATGGCAGCACCGCCTACTAAAATGAAAAAAGCGGAAGACGCCGAATACGAAGCTGCTCCGGCTGCCGATGGCGCGGCTGAGAAAGCACTCGAAACGGCTCCTTCAAGCCAGCCGTCTCAGGCACCCCCGCCGGCCCCCGTCGTTACGCCGCGCACCAATCTCAAAGAGACCGTCTTTTTCATGCCGGAGTTGCACACCGATGCGGCGGGCAATGTCATCCTGGAGTTTACGATGAACGAAGCGCTCACAAGATGGCGATTGATGACCTTCGCCCACGACAAACAGATGCGGGTCGGCTACGCCGAGCGGGAGGTCGTCACCCAAAAAGAGCTGATGGTCATCCCCAACCCGCCCCGCTTCCTGCGCGAATTTGACGAAATGGAATTCTCCGCCAAAGTCGTCAACCTGTCCGGTAAAGACCTGCATCCCAACGTACAGCTCCAACTACTTGACGAAGTCCACACCATTCCGGTCTATAAGTGGCTGGACAATCCCCAATTCAACAAAGTGATCCACCTGCCCAAGGGCCGCTCCGTACCCGTCTCCTTCCGCTTCAAAGTGCCATCCGCCGCACGGGTGCCCCTGATCAAGTGGACGGTGCTGGCCAGTGCCGGCGCATTCTCCGACGGCGAGTCCGCCTACCTGCCCGTGGTCTCCAACCGCATGCTGGTCACCGAGACCATGCCCCTGCCCCTGCGCGCGCACCAGTCTCGTGACTTTGTGTTCAAAGCAATGAAAAAGGCAGACGCGTCATCCACGCTCGAAAGCCAGAGCTACACGCTGGAGTTTACCTCCAATCCGGCATGGTATGCGGTACAGGCCCTCCCCTATCTCATGGAATATCCCCACGAGTGCAGCGAGCAAATTTTCAGCCGGTTTTACGCCAACACACTCGCATCCGCCGTGACGCGCAATCACCCCAAAATCCAACAAATCTTTGAGCAATGGCGCAATTTGGACACCGAGGCATTGATGAGCAATCTGCGCAAAAACCAGGAACTGAAAAACGCCCTCCTCGCCGAAACGCCCTGGGTGATGAATGCGCTGAGCGAAGAAGAACAGAAAAAGAACATCGCCCTGTTGTTTGACCTGGACCGCATGGCCGGCGAGCAGGAGAAAGCCCTCCGCATGTTGCAGGAAAGGCAAACTGCCGACGGCGGTTTTGCCTGGTTCAGGGGCGGCCGGCCGAGCTGGTATATCACCCAATACATTGTCGAAGGCATCGGACACCTGCAGCGACTCGGTGCCCTAAAACCGCACGAGCACCCGCGCGCCGATGCCATCGCCCACAAAGCCGTGGACTTCATAGACCGCCGGCTGCGCGATCACTACATCGAGTTGAAAAAGCAAGTCGAAAAGAACTACACCAAATTTGAAGACGACCATTTGGACCACATCGTCATCCATTACCTGTATGCCCGTTCCTTCTTCCTGGCAGACAAGGTCATTCCCGGCTACCTGACGGATATTTATGCCTATTACCTCGGCCAGGCCCGCAAATATCACTACAAGAAGGGGCTTTATCTCCAAGGCATGCTGGCCCTGGCCTTGCAGCGCAATGGCGACAACGCCACCGCCCGCGACATCATGAAATCCGTCAAGGAGCGCGCCATCGTCAATGACGAACTCGGCATGTACTGGAAGCAGGAATACGGCTACTTCTGGTACCAGCTCCCCATTGAGACCCATGCCTTGATGATCGAGGCCTTTGACCAGGTGACCGGCGACAAAGAGGCCGTCTATCAGCTCAAGCTATGGCTCCTCAAAAACAAGCAGACCACCCATTGGAAGACCACCAAGGCGACCGCCTCGGCCGTCTATGCCCTCCTGATGACCGGTGGCAACTGGCTGGCAAGCGACCAACCGGTAACCGTCCGCGTGGGCGAGCGGACCATCCGCCCGGAGCATTTGCAGGCCGGTACCGGCTATTTCAAGATGAGCTGGGACGCCGAAAGCATACCGGACGACGCGGACAAGATTCACGCCGACAATCCCAACGACGCCATCGCCTGGGGCGCCGTCTACTGGCAGTATTTGGAAGACCTGGACAAGATCACGTCCTTTAGCGACACGCCGCTGCAACTAAAAAAAGAAGTGTACAAAGTCACCCAAACAGACCGCGGCGAAGTGCTCACACGCGTCAAAGACGGCGACGTACTCCACGTCGGGGACAAGGTCAAAATGAGAATAGAGTTGCGCGTGGACCGCGCAATGGAATACGTCCACATGAAAGATATGCGGGCGGCGGGTCTCGAACCGTCCAACGTGTTGAGCACCTACAAGTGGCAGGACGGCCTGGGCTATTACGAGAGTACACGTGACCTGGCGACCGACTTCTTCTTTAGCTATCTGCGGCCCGGTGTATATGTCTTTGAATATCCCCTGACCGTGCAGCTGCGCGGCCGGTTCTCCAACGGCATCACCACCATACAGTGCATGTACGCCCCGGAGTTCACCTCGCACTCCAACGGCATCCGCATCACCGTCGAGTGACGGGCTGTTGCCACGGCGCCTGCTGCGAGTGAGCCCTCACTCGCAGCAGGCGCCGTAGAGCCGGATGCCCGCCCATACCGCCACCAATCCGGAGAGCACGGATGCCGCCAGGTAGATCAATGCCAGCGTGACGTGCTCCGCCTTAATCATTTGGAAGCTCTCTGCCGAAAACGTGGAAAACGTACTGAATCCACCGCACAGCCCCGTCATAAAAAACAGACGCGACGACACCCGCCAATCGGGATGCGCCCAAAAGTAAGCGACCAACCAACCCAACAACAGCGAGCTCAACACATTGGCACTAAAAGTGCCCCAGGGAAAGACCGGGTGTAGGCTCTGCCTACTGAAGCGCAAGCCCATGTACAGGCGCAATAAGCTGCCTATACCACCACCGGCAAACACCGCCAGGAGATGAGTCCAATTCATGAAGCTATGGATTTCTGGCGCCGGACATAATGTTCTACGCTGGCCGTCAAGACAATCGCCAGCATCAGTATCAGCAACACCAAACGGGGAGTACCGAGATAGCGCATCGCATACGTCAATCCGGCAAATGCCAGCGTGCTCACGATCAACACGCCCGTGGCCTGCATGTGTGTCATTCCCAAATCCAGCAGGATATGATGTATGTGCATCCGGTCCGGCGAAAACGGCGACCGTCCCGCCCGCATCCGCTTGACAAAGACACGAAGCGTATCAAAAAGTGGCAAAACAAACAAGCTGACCACCAGCGCCGGTACCGACTGCAAGTGATAGGCGTGATCCGCCGGAAGTATCTTGTTATATTCAATAAACCGAATCGCCAATATCGCCAGTGTGATACCGACCAGCAGCGAGCCGGTATCCCCCATAAATATCTTTGCCGGCGTGATATTGTACCGCAAAAAGCCCAGGGCCGCACCTACCATCGAAAAAGCCAACACCGAATAGCCGATCTCACCCACCAGATAAAACCACGTACCCAGCAAGGCCGACACGACCACAGCCAGACAGCCGGCCAGACCGTTGATACCGTCTATCAAATTGATCGAATTGATCACCACAATAATGGTAAACAAAGTCACCAACACACTCGCCCAATAGGGTATATCCCCTACGCCGAATACGCCGTACAGGCTGCTGATGTGCAGGTCCGCTTTGAATATCAATACCAGCGCCGCCAAAATCTGACCAACCAGTTTCTTCCGGGCAGCCAGTGGCAATATATCATCCCGTACGCCGATGAGAAAAATGATCAGAAAGGCACCCAATATGTATTGCAAGCCGGAAAAGTCCTCAAACGGCGTCCAAAAAACCACAGAGAACACCATGCCCGTAAAAATGGCCACCCCGCCCAACGACGGCGTCACCTCCGAATGCGAGGAGCGCCCGTTGGGTACATCCACCAACTTCTTGATCCGTGCCACATTGATAATGGCCGGAATCAAAATGTAGGTCAACGCCAACGCCGTGAGTGCACTATACAGTGGGAGAAGCTCCATTCCGATCTACCCTTTCAGTTGGCAAAAGTACGCGCAAATAGGCTTATCTTCAATTTTTGGCTAACTGTAACTGTTTAGGTACCCGCTGTTTTTGTGCTAAAATGCCCTTTTTGCACCTACCTTTGCCAAAATTTTCTCATGTAGCGCTGCTACACATCGAAAAT
>JALVEF010000421.1 GCA_027031185.1 Saprospiraceae bacterium | reverse complement strand
ATGCGCCGGTTGTATTGGTGCTCGCGGTCGCTGCACGGCACCCCGTTGTGGCAGCGGTTGCGTATGCCGGATTCGCCGTAACCGACGGGTAAAATCCGGTCGGAATCCACGCCCTTGGCGATTAGATATTCGGCGACACGGTCGGCCCGGCGCTGTGAGATGTTGAGGTTGTATTCTTCGGAACCGACGGCATCGGTATAAGAGGCGACTTCGATCTCGATATCGGGGTGGGCGAGGAGAATATCTGCCAGTTGGTCCAATTCCCTGGCGGCGTCCGGTTGGATGGACACATCGTTGAAATTGAAGTACAGGTTTTTCAATTCGATGACATTGCCTTCGGTATAGGCCTGGAGTTGGTCATTGGCCGGCAGGACGATATTGTAGCTCTTGACATCGGTATCTGTGGCGGTGCTGAGGGGGATTTGGCCGATGACGTGGCCGTTTATCTCGGCGGTAAATTGGTAGTTTTGGTTTTTGTTGACGCAGGCGTCAAATCGCCCGTTGTCATCGGTCCGGGTGGTGGAGATGAGCTTTTGATCGCTGTCTAGGACGCGGACTGTAGCATTGGGGATACCGGCCTGACTGTTTTGTTTTACGACCCGGCCGGTCACGGGTACGCAGTCGCGCGCGAAGCGTGGACGGCATCTAACTGTCTGCTCGCCGGTCTCAAAGAGCTTGAAAATGCCGGTGTAGTCGGGCTTGTGAACATAGGCGACATAATACCCCTTGGGTAGGTAAAATGTGGCGGTGCCCTGTACACCGGTCACCTGTTTTCGGGGTCCGTGGCGGATACGCTTTTTGAGGATGTCAAAATTGTCGCGGTCGCCGGATACGGGCAGCAAGGCGGGCTTGCCGGCCGTGTTCCACTGGAGCATGGACGGGCTTATGGTACTGTCGGAAAGCGGCAGGACGGCGATTTCGGCTCCTTGGAGCGGGGCGTCGCTCATGGCATCGGTGACCACAAACCGGACGGCTTGAGCCGCGGCGGGGCTCCGGTGGTGAAAATACAAGTAGTCATCTAGGTTGCCGGGCGATATGTCGAAGGCGTAGATGTCGTCTTCGCCGGCACCGCCGTCGCGGTCCGAGGAAAAATAGCCGGATTTTTTGTCGCGGTCCACAATGAGTCCCAGGTCGTCTTTGTCCGAGTTGAAAGGTGCTCCCAAATTGACGGGCTTCACATACCTGCCGGAACTGTCGCGGAGGGTGTAGAAAATGTCCAGCCCTCCCAGGCCCTCGTGCCCCTGAGAGGAGAAAAACAGGCTTCCGTCGGCGTGCAGGAAGGGGAAGAGCTCGTTTTTCCCGGTGTTGACGGAGGGGCCGAGATTGACCGGTTCGGTCCATTGCCCATCTTTGAAGTGGACTTCCCACAGGTCCATGCCGCCGAGCCCGCCGGGGCGGTCGGAAGCAAAGATCATGGTGTGGCCGTCGGCGGAAATCGCCGGATGGGCGGTCTCGTAGCCGTCCATATTAAAGGGTAGCTCGGATGGGAGTGACCACTTGCCGTCATCCCCCTTGACGGATTCGTAAATTTTGAGTTTGGCTCTTTTGCGGCGTTTGCGATTAAGGTCATTGCGGGTGTAATAGACCTTTTCGGCGGTGCGGTCGAAGGTCAAAGGGCCTTCGTGCATCTTGGTGGTCAGCTCGGGAGCAAACGGGATAGGGCGCTTGAGCTTGCCGGTCAAGTCGTCATGCTTTGCCCAAAAGATGGACATAGTCGGCTTTTTGATCCGTTTGTCATAGCCGGCGTATTTCTTGCCCGGTGACATGGTGGAGACAAACAGGATGCCGTCTTCGTAGTAGGCGGGACTGAACTCCAGGACGGGGGAGTTGATTTCCTCTTCATTGGTGACTTGCACTTCGGGTAGCTCGAAACTCCCCTGTGCGTTGGTCCCGTGCGAAAGCAGACAAATCAATAAGAGTAGTAACGATACACGCATAAGACAGGATTTTAGGTGATGCCTGTCAGCTGGTAGGTTGACTACTGCACCCGGGCACTTGCCGTCCCGAAAACCACGCGCGCTCCCGCACTTACTTACTTTGCGGGACAGACGCATCCTGCCGGGCGCATTGGCAAGTGGGC
>JALVEF010000420.1 GCA_027031185.1 Saprospiraceae bacterium | reverse complement strand
ATTTGGACACCACAACGAATATCCTGACCATCACGCTGGAAGATGGCGGCACGAAGACCGTGGACCTCTCCGGTCTGGACAATGCCGGCACAGATGACCAGCAATTGAGCCTGGATGCTACGACCAATATCCTGACACTGGAAGACGGCGGCACGGTGGATTTAAGTCCGTACCTGGACAACACCGACGATCAGCAAATCACGGCCTTTGATTTGGATACGACAACGAATATCCTGACCATCACGCTGGAAGATGGTGGTACCAAGACTGTGGATCTCTCCGGTCTGGACAATGCCGGCACGGACGACCAGCAATTGAGCTTGGATGCGACCACAAACATCTTGACACTGGAAGACGGCGGCACGGTGGATTTGTCTCCCTACCTGGACAACACCGACGATCAGCAGATCACCGCCTTTGACTTGGATACGACAACGAATATCCTGACCATCACCTTGGAAGACGGTGGTACGAAGACTGTGGATCTTTCAAATGTGAATACGGACGACCAGCAGTTGAGCCTGGATGCGACCACAAACATCTTGACTTTGGAAGACGGTGGCACGGTGGATTTGTCCCCATACCTGGACAACACCGACGATCAGCAGATCACGGCCTTTGATTTGGATACGACAACAAATATCCTGACCATCACGCTGGAAGATGGTGGTACCAAGACTGTTGACTTGAGCGGCCTGGACAATTCCGGCACGGACGACCAGCAATTGAGTCTGGACGCTACGACCAACATCCTGACGCTGGAAGACGGCGGCACGGTGGATTTGTCTCCCTACCTGGACAACACCGACGATCAGCAGATCACGGCCTTTGATTTGGATACGACAACGAATATCCTGACCATCACGCTGGAGGATGGTGGTACCAAGACTGTTGACTTGAGTGGCCTGGACAATGCCGGCACAGATGACCAGCAATTGAGCTTGGATGCGACCACAAACATCTTGACGCTGGAAGATGGCGGCACGGTGGATTTGTCTCCCTACCTGGACAACACCGACGATCAGCAGATCACGGCCTTTGATTTGGATACGACAACGAATATCCTGACCATCACACTGGAAGATGGCGGCACGAAGACCGTGGACCTGAGCGGCTTATCCCACAGCGGAACTACCGGATCTATATTCTTTGCCGGCTCCGATGGTAAGCCCACTGAAAACAATGACAATCTGTTTTGGGACAATGCCAATCTCCGTTTGGGGTTGGGGACTTCAACACCCAATCGTCTGATGCAGGCTGTCAGTAGCTCGGGCAATGCCTCCGGTGAATTTGTCACAGATGCATCTGATAAGTATGCATCGCTGGAAGCCCGGACGGATATAGGGACACTCGCAATGCTGTCTCATGGTTCGACTCGCCCGGGCCCATCTCGTTGGGGACTGTCAACGATAGCCGGCTACTATGAGATTCTCGGCAATCGCTTTAATGGCGAGCCTGTGTTACCTAAGGGTTTGATTCTTGGTACGCGTGAAGCTGTTCCTTTGCATTTCGGTACCAATAATACTTGGCGCATGACAATTGATGCGAATGGCAATGTTGGTGTAGGTACCCAAAACCCTCAACGCCCATTACATTTGTCCGTGGATGATTCCGGGCATTTGACAATTCTGGCACTTGAAAACAGAAATACTACCAATGGCAACGGCAGTGTACTGTCCTTCCGGACGACAACTACCGGTGCAGGCGGCGGTACTTTCCAAGAGAATGCTGCCATTACGGCCACTTACGTGGAGCATGACCATGCAACACGAAAGACTGACCTCAATCTGTGGGTACGGGATGGTAGTACCTGGAATAATGTCGTGCTGAAAGCCAACGGCAACTTCGGTATCGGCACCAATTCACCGGATGAGAAACTCCACGTGGCTGGCAACATGCGCCTGGACGGTACATTTGAAGATAAGGATGGAGACGCCGGCATCGCCGGACAAGTATTGGTATCTACCGCTAGCGGGACAGACTGGCAGGATGCTTCATCTGTCGTTACAGTAGTCAGTGCCGATTCCGGAAACGAAATTTCGACCGGATCCGATGGCGGTGCTTTCTTTGCAAGTCCGGTACGAGCCATGGGTAAGGTGGCGTCCGATGGTACGGCCGTAAAAATCAAGGGCGCGACGGTGACACGTTTGAGCCAGGGCAACTATCAAGTTACCTTTGACACGCCCATGCCGGATGCAGACTATATCATCCAGTTGACGCTTCCGGATCGTCAGGGTGTCGGCAACGACGACCCCGGTATCACCTATTATGATCAGCAAACTACTGGTTTCAAAGTCAATATCGGTGACAACGATAACGGTAAGGGCGATCGTAATGACTATGACTCTGAGTTTATGTTTACCATTTTTGATTTCTAAACCCCCAAGAAATGATAAAAGCATTAGGTTTTATCATATTACTCTTGGCATCTATTTGTGCGCGCGCACAAATAGATGCCGGTGACCTGCTCGTCTTGCGCACAGCTACTACGACCCAAATGAACGCACTCACTCCGGAAGTAGGTGCCTTGATTTTCAACACTGACGAGAACAAAGTCTATCGTTATGATGGCACCGCTTGGGCAGATGTGAGTGTTGACAATGATTGGACCGTCAGCGGCAATGACCAGTATTCAGCGGTGTCCGGCAATGTAGGCATCGGTACCACTACACCGACGCATAAACTTGATGTGGCAGGGAATGTGCATACCTCCTCGCGCATCATTGCCGGATCGGACGACAGTGGCGCCAGGCTTAGTGTCAGTGACGCCGGCTTTACCGGCAGCAGTTTGCTGGACGTCAGTACGGATAATGCCATATCGGCCTTCCGCGTCCTAAACACCAGCTATGATTCCGACTGGAGCAAGAGTTTTAAACTTTATCAGACAAACGCCGGCCAGCTCAACCAACGCGTGGGACAATCCCCTGTATTTGGAATAAATCCTACCGTAGCCAATGGCTTGGGAGGTTTTGCCTTTGGCGGCACCGCCAAAAACAACACCTTCGTTTCCATTGACCGTGGGGAAAAGGATTTAGGGACAAGCCCCTATTTCAATTTGCACAATCGCATTATCCGCACGGGAAGTTTTAGCGGGTCCATGACGACTGCCGGGACTTATAATTACGTGGTTGGGAAAAGTGTCTCCCCGAATGCACTGTACACCGGTACAATCACTAATGTGAGAGTCCCCACTGGCAATTATTCTTTCCGCCGTCTTACAGGTACCTACAACAATGTGAAAAATTACTCTTCCATTGACAATTCCAACAGCGTGCTGTGTGGTACCAACAACAACGTATCCGACCAGTCCGATGGTCAGTTGTATGAGTTGGTCGGTACTATTACCTCCGCTGCTAA
Source organism: Saprospiraceae bacterium (assembly GCA_027031185.1). Classification (GTDB taxonomy): domain Bacteria; phylum Bacteroidota; class Bacteroidia; order Chitinophagales; family Saprospiraceae; genus HyVt-613. The sequence continues at coordinate 4,924 of JALVEF010000420.1, read as the reverse complement.
GACTTCCGGTAATGGTCATATCACCAATGTGTATGGCTCCAGAGTCTTTGCCGGTAAACTCTATGCCGGTGTCCCCGGCACCGTGGACAATGTCTTCGGTTCCCGGATCACTGTCTTCGGCGCATCGCAGGTACAATATGGCCAATATTTGCAGGTCGTCGCCAAACATACTTCCCCGCAGACCATCAAAGGCATGGTCAGTAGTGTCAATACGCAGGCCGGTGCCACAACCAATTATGTCTATGGAATAGATGTATTGACGTCCAAAACACAAACCGGGGCGGCCCCCAAAAAGGCCATTTACAATATCAATATCAACTCAACGGGAAACGTCACCACGCCTCAAGTATTTGGTACCAGGACGTATGTCCATGACGGTCAAAAAGTCTATGGACATTACATTGATGTCGCCGGCGGCACCGACGCCAATTATGCCATCTATGCCAAAAATGGCACCACGTATTTCGGCGACCGTGTCGGCATCAATAATGAAACACCCCAAAGCGAACTTGATGTAAAAGGTACGCTCATTGAGGGTCATGATGTCGCCATGTTTGGCACACAAACTACTTTCGGGGCTTGCGAGGTGTCGCATGGTATTGCTACTTATTTTAATAATACACACAACAATGACTATATCCACATTAAGCTGCCATACAAGCTCTCTACAGACAACCACATGTACCATATTCACGCCACCGGATATCGGTTTAGCAACGGCGAAGTCATTGACATTACCTGGGTCGGCTATTGCTATGCCAATGGGGGAGTACTCATGTCCCAGTCTCATGCCAACAACGGTGGCCCGCATTTTGATATATCTGAATATGTAGGCTCCGACCAGCACATCTATTTGAGATTCAGGGGAACTACAGGAGACAATTATTATCAATCCTTCCGGATTGATTCGATGCACGTCGGCAATGGTACCGTACTCAAAAAAGGAGATATAGAGATTATCTCCTCACCTAACGCTACGCTTTAACTGTGTTCGACTTTAAACTGAAGAAATGAGAAAAACGATTTTACTTGTTCTTTTTGGCCTTTACGTCTTCGGTGCATTTGCCCAGCCGGACCCAGCCGATTTGTTTATCCTCCACACGGCTACCACGGCACAAATGAATACCCTCAGTCCGGAAGTAGGGGCACTCATCTTCAACACGGACAACAACAGTGTCTATCGCTATGACGGCACTTCCTGGCAGGTGGTAGGGGATGATGGCGATTGGACGGTCAGCGGCAACGATCAATATGCTGCTGTATCGGGCAACGTCGGAATAGGAACGAATACACCGGCAGCAAAACTAGATGTCAATGGTATTCTTAGATCAATATCCCAAGTATCCCCTACCAGTGGAGTAGGAGCGGAGTTGGCTTGGGATGGAATCTATGCACTCTTGCGTGGTTATGACCGGACTAATTCGCAGTATAAGCCTGTAGGTTTGAGTGGATCTGAAGTAAGGCTTTTTGTAGATGGTTCAGAGGCTGTCACTGTTAATAATGCCAAAGATGTAGGTATTGGCACTACTATGCCTGGCGGGAATCTTCATGTAAGTAGCGGAACATCCGGCGATGCAACAATTATCATCGAAGCGGATACGGACAACGATAATGAAAATGACAATCCCCTAATCATCTTCAGGCAAGATGGTGGGATCAATGAGTCGGCCATTGAGCAGATGCACAATACATTGCACATCCGCAACAGCGTCGGGGCTGACGGGGGCTTGGTCTTTGATGTGGGTGATACTGACGGTTATGAAAATGCCACAGAAGCCATGCGGATCACGCCATCAGGAGATATCGGTATGGGGACGGCTTCCCCGGCCAAAAAATTGGATGTACAAGGCTCAATCGCACACACAGGTGCGCTTTACAGCCGCGGCCCGAACAATACTTTTCCCTGGATGCGATTCGAGGAGCATTACTGGGGCAATTCTCTGGTACTCGGCGCCGGTGGGCGTACCATCCTCGGTGGGGGAGAGTTTGCCTTTACGGCCCAGCCGCACTTCTCGGTGAGTGGTGAAGATCTAATCTTGGGCTCTGACTACAATGTGGATTTTTACACCAATACCCAAAGTGGATGGGCAGACAATATCCACGTGATGCGCATCACCAATACCGGCCGTGTCGGTATTAGGACCGTATCGCCTACGGCCGAACTGGATGTCAACGGTACATTGCGGGTGCGCAATGTACCGGCGGGTAGTACCAGCCAATGGCTTATTATTGATGGCAGCGGCAATGTCCGCGTACAGGCCTCGGACCGGCGATTGAAAAAAGACATTGAGCCTATCAAAAATGCCCTGGACAAAGTCATACGGCTCGATGGTAAGTACTTCACCTGGAAAAAAGACAATCAGCGGGATATAGGCTTTATCGCGCAAGACGTCGAAAAAGTCCTGCCCGAACTCGTCCACGAAACCTCGGACGGCTACAAGTCGCTCAACTACCCCCAAATCACCGCCCTGCTGGCCAATGCCATCAAAGAATTAAAAGCGGAAAATGACCGCCTTCGCAATATGGTGAATACCTTGGAGCAAGCAGGCTTCTCCGCATCCATCCGCAAGGATGGATCCGTTTCCTTTTCCGGAAAAAACGTCTTCTCCATAGAGCATCGCGGCCCGGGACATTGGTTCGTCCGATTCAGGGATGACTACCATCCCGCATCGTACTCCGTTACGCCCGCACTGACCACCACGGTGCTGGCCGATGGTAGCCCGGCCTATATCAATCTGGGAAAAGTCACCCCACAGGGGTTTGACGTGCGGACCTTGGTGTCCAGAAAAGGGCAATTGGAAGGCATTGACTTGCCATGGAATTTTCGCTTGGACACACAAACGCCGGACACCGCCGGTTTACAAATCAGCGCCCAACGATAAAATGTATTGTGCAGGTGCCAAAATATGCGGCAGATGAAGAGACTGAGCATACTATGTTTTTTCTTGATGGTGACGGGATTGGCCTTTGGCCAATCCGCGTCCATCATCAACTATCCCACGCGCGTGGACGGAGGATTGACAGCTATTCACACGGCCCAACTGTGGGTAGGCCAAAAGGCCAAGGTCCGGCTCGATGGCGATTGGCACGTCTTCAGCCGCCGGGTCTATATCCACCCCAAAGCCCATATCTTCGGTGATGGTGATATCATTTTGGAGAATCCCGACGCGGCAGTCTTTTCACTTGGCGACCAGCCCACTTTGTTGGATGGCAATCAAAGCCGCGTGGATGTCCGCATTATCCTGAAAAACAAAAATAATCTAATCCTGCACGAAATAGATCCCGCTACCACGGACCTCGACTGGCCCGACAGCCTTTCTGCTAATCACAACTTATATATCGGAAAGGAATTGATCTTTGCGCAAGACGACGCGCATGTCATCGCCAATGACGCCGATGTGGTAGTGGCCACGGACGCCACACTCAGTGGCTATTCCGAAGATCGCTATGTGGTCACCTCCGATACCGGCGGTGTGATCAAAGAAGGACTTGGCCATACGCCTTTTGTCTTCCCCGTCGGTTTTGAAGAAGGTACCGGCGTTGCCACGGACTATACGCCGGCTCGCCTGCTCAACAATGGCATCGCCGACGATTATGCCGTTCGGGTACATCTATACGTGACCGATTTTCCCGCCTCGTCAGAAGGGGTAAACCGCGAGTGGGTCATCAGAGAAAAGGAGCCGGGTGGATCGTATGTCGAACTGACGCTTCAGCACAATCAAAATACGGAAGGCGCCAGGTATGCATCCACCGATGCCCACTTTATCACGCAGTATGCCGGTGAAGCCCCCAATGAATTGGGGGGAAATAAGTCCTCCACTACTTGGGATTATGCACTTTACGCTTGTGACGAAGACAGTCCTGACGGCGGCTTGACGGATGGTGCGCCAATCGCCGATGCATCCGAGTTGTCCCGTGTAGGCCTGACGGATTTTTATGACCATACCCGCTTTACCAAAGCCGTGTGCGAAAAATCCGTCCTGGAAGACATCTGGAAGATTTTCACGGCGGACGTCGTCGCTTGTGAGACCCAAATCAGCTGGGTGGTACGCCAAAAATACCTTACCGCCGATTACTTCGTCGTCGAGCGGAGTTATGACGGCGTACAGTTCCTGCCCATTACGACCATTTATGCCACGCCGAGCAATGAATTCTACAACTATTTTGATCCCGTGGCCCCCAATGGCAAGGTGTACTATCGCGTCAAAATGGTGGACAAAGACGGCGATGCCGAATACAGCCCCGTGGACGTCGTCGAATCCAATTGCGGTGCCAATGTGGCCTCTGTCTATCCCAACCCCTTCTACGACTACACCACCATCGTGATGAATACCCTGGACGGCCATTTTGATGTTATCGTCTATGATGAGATCGGCCAACCCGTGGACGTCCCCGTTGAGATGGACCAAAATCTCATTCACATTGATGGTACCAAACTCCGTGATGCCAACTACTATGTACTGGTCCTGGACGGGGACCGATTCTTTACGGTCGAGCTGACCAAGCTGTCTGAATAAGAGAATAGGTGCTCCTGTTTTTAGCACAAAAACAGCGGGTACCTAAACAGTTACGAGAAAAGTTTACGCCCCTGTCGGGGCGTGTGGTAGCACCGCATCGTGGCCCCATATTTGTGGGCCGCCTTCCAACGGCACGGCCTGTTCTTGGATGCGTATTCGGGTGAATCGAAGCGGGCCCCCACCTTGCCAAACCGTCACTCGCCGGTATGTTACTCCTTTTCGTAACTGTTGAGTCCACTCTAAAAAACACCCGGCATTAGAGTAAACCAAATTTTCTTTGGCCCGGCTTTTTTGTAATGTAACTGTTTAGGTGCTCCTGTTTTTAGGGATAAAATAGGCATTTTTGTTCCTGTTGAAGCCAGTATGTACAGATCAAACCGGTTTACGAGTTTATTTGCGGCAAATTT
>JALVEF010000419.1 GCA_027031185.1 Saprospiraceae bacterium | reverse complement strand
AGTTCAACGCGCAAGCGTTTCAACGTCCCGCACATACTTGCCCACCAAAGCGGAGTGATATAGCGCTCATCTTGCAAAAAGCATAAGCGGAAAGGGGCAAAGCCAAAACCAAGCAAAGCAAGTAAGTGCGGGGCAAGCTATTTTTAATTTTTAATTGTATTACACTACGGTCGGACAAATTCCAGGATGCCGTTTTCGGTAGCAATGGCGATGGTAGAGGGTTGGGCATCGGACAAGTCCCACCGGTTTTCTTTGGAGACATAGTCCACGTTTTCGATGATTTCGGAGCTGATTTCGCCAAAGTTTTTGGGATAGGGCTGTCCGGATACATTGGCGGATGTGGATACCAGTGGAGCGCCGATGGCTTCGATGAGTTCGCGGCAGAGGCGGGAACGGGTGACACGGATGGCTACACTACCGTCCGGAGCGACGGCTTCGGGGGGGAGATTTCGGGCTTCAGGGTAAATGATGGTGAGCGGGCGCTGGTGGTAGTTTAGTAGCGTTTCGATACGCGGGTGGAGCGTCTTGACGTAGTCTTTGAGCATGTCTATCGAGCTGACGAGCAAGACATACGCCTTGCCCGGCGGACGCCCTTTCAGTTTGTTGATGCGTTCGATCGCATCCGTCCGCCGTACGTCACAGCCGATGCCCCAAATAGTATCCGTAGGATAACAAATGATCCCACCGGATAACAATAGCTTTGCTACCTGGTCTATATCGTCTCGTTCCTGCATATAGCGTTTGCGTACACTCAGCGCGGCAAATTTCATACTATATTCGGTTTTGTGCCGTTTTTTCCGGGGAAAACCTGCATTTCCTTGCTGTCCCTAAAACGACGGTACACCCGAAATTGTCCGGCGGCAAAGCATTTTTTCCTTTACCTTCACGGCCTAATAAGGGCTATCGGCATTTGTCATTTAGTATTCTGATGCTATGACTCGCATTTGGTTCGTACTATTTTTCGTAATCGTTGCCGTACAAGTGTCGTCAGCAAAGCACATCATAGGCGGTACCATGTACTATGACTATCTCGGAGCCGGTAGTGGTGCCGGTACGGCCAAATACCGGATTACCATTGAAATATACAGAGATTGCAACGGCGGCGGCGCCGACTTTGACAATCCGGCTGTTGTGACAGTATATAAAGAACACGACGGGCAAGTTTCGTTTGTTCGGTCCGACTACCGGAGTATCAAAACAAGAGAGTCTGTGCCCATCATCCCCATGCCGTGTATGACGGTACCCAATGTATGTGTCGAGCGGGCCAAGTACAGTTTCGATCTGGAACTGCCCGTAGGTGATTTTTCCTACCATATTGTGTATCAGCGCTGTTGCCGCAATGAAACGATTACCAATATAGTGACGCCGGGAGAAGTCGGCGCCACGTATTCGGTGGAGATCACTTCCGAGGCGATGGCGGCAAAAAGCAGCTCCCCCCGCTTTACCGAGCTGCCGCCATCGGTAATATGCAACCAGCTTCCTTTGTCTTATGACCATTCCGCCGAGGATCCGGATGCCGACCAGTTGGTGTATAGCTTCTGCAGCCCGCTCAAGGGCGGCGGCCCGTTGGATCAAGGTACGGACGTGACCTCTTGTGACGGCGTGGCCCCTGACCCGGCTTGCCCGCCACCGTTTCAGCTCGTGACTTTCGTCCAGCCTACGTACAGTCCCACCAATCCGATGGGTGGTAGTCCCCAAATTACCATCAATCCGGTCACCGGTCTGATCAAGGGTACGCCCCAGCAACTCGGCCAATATGTTGTATCGGTCTGCGTAAAGGAATACCGCAATGGGGTATTGCTCAGCACGGTGCGGCGGGAGTTTCAGTTCAATGTGGCCGATTGCCAGCCCGATGTCCTGGCAGATATCGAGAAGGACTCAGTTTTGGATTTTCGTTATTTTCTGTTTCGCTCCTGCGGGGACCAGACCATCGCTTTCAAGAATAAGAGCTTAGGCGGCAGTGATATCAAGTCTTATCAGTGGACCTTTGACCTGAACAATGGCAATGTCGCGACGTCCACCGAGCGCGATCCGGTGATTACTTTTCCGGATACCGGCACGTACGAGGGCACTATGGTGCTCAATAAGGGCTTGCCGTGTGATGACTCGCTTCGCATCCGCGTCCAGGTATTCCCACCGGTGTACGCCGCTTTCACGTATGACTATGATACTTGCGTGGCCGGCCCGGTGAGCTTCACCGATGCTTCCAGCGGTGAAGGCATCGTGACCAACTGGAGTTGGGACTTTGGCGATGGCGGAAGTGACAAATCCGCCAATCCACTGTATGAATACACGGATCCCGGCATCTTTCCCGTCAGCCTGCGCGTGCGGGACGGCAACGGGTGCGAGGACGATACCACCCAAGTCATCACATACCAACCGGCACCCCGCGATGTGATCATCGCCCCCAGCACCTACCACGGCTGTATTCCGGCCAGGATTTTTTTCAATAATCTGTCCACACCGATAGACTCTACCTACACGTTTGAATGGGACTTCGGCGATGGTACGGGGGATAGTGTGCAAAGCCCGATACATGTTTTCGACCAAGAGGGTTTGTATTCCGTCGGTATCAAGATCACGTCACCTATTGGATGCGAAGCATCCAACTATTTCCCCAATTGGATACAGGTCAAGCCATCGCCCAAAGCCGACTTTTCTTATGAACCCAAAGAGATTATCGGCCCTGACGTGCCGATTAGGTTTCAGGATCTGTCTTCGGATGCCGTGCGCTGGTATTGGAATTTTGACAGTCTGGCGACTACCCAATTGCAGAATCCGGTGTATGCTTTTCAGGATACCGGTCGCCACATCGTTTACCTTCGTGTGGTACATCCCAATGGTTGTGTGGACACTACCCAAAGGCTCATAGATGTGATCCCGGATGTGCGCCTCTACATGCCCAATGCTTTCACGCCCAATCAGGACACGCGCAATGATATCTTCATCGGCAAGGGGCATTTGGACGGGGTCAAAAACTACCGGTTTGTCATCTGGAATCGCTGGGGCGAAAAGGTATTTGAGACCACGGATACGGCCCTTGGATGGGATGGGCGTATCCGCGGCTCGGGCCGCCCGGCCCCGCCGGGCGTCTATGTCTATGTGGTGTCTTATACCGAGCCCCGCGGCAAACCAGTCGTCCGGCGTGGCTTCGCCACCCTAATCCGTTGACCGGATTAGGGCAGGAGCATGATGTGGCTTGGCGCGCGCATCCAGGAGCAGGGGGCCCTCGCAGCCCCAATGCTTGTCTAAGACAAAATCATTTACACCGTAAATATCTTGTGCCGGGTCCGCGCGGGTAAAACTCACCCACAGGAAATTGGCCAGGGAGGCCGCCAGGTAGTGGCAGTCGTCTGTCACTACAATGAGCGGAAAGGACTCCACCAAACCGGCCGGCAGGGCCATGGCGAGCCGGCGCATCTGCTGCCGTCCCGTCCGGCGGTCCCGGTACGCCGGTCCCGTGACCGCCAGGATGCCGGGCAACACTACTTCATAGCCGGTGAAGCCCTCCGGAAGCGGAAGTGTGGCAGGGCGCATTGTCGCCGGCCGCCGCACGGGCGTGCCTGCGCAAGCCATGATGAGCTTGGAGCCGCCGTTCCAGCTGTCTCCGGAATAATCGAGCGTGTCCATCGTGGTGTGCGTGATGAAGTGCAAGTCCCGCTGCCAGCGAATGCGGGACAGCACATGGCCGAAAAAGGCCTTGATGTCTTTGGTGCGCAAGCCGGGATATGGCGTCCCGTCGGCGATGATCAAAAATTTGGCGAGCGAGGTCTGCCCCTTGCCCAGCAGATGAAATGCTTGCGTCAGTATTTCCTCCGGTCGTTCCGCCTGATGATGGCGTCCCAGTCGCTCAAACGGCATGTATCGTTCTGATCCGATGGCCAGCAGCAGGGGATGAACCCCCGCTTCGTCCACGGCGTGCACTTCCCGGATGCCCGGGAATTCTTGTTGGACGACGTCGGCCGTCAGCAGGTGGATCAAATGGCCGAAACTGCTGTCCTCTTGCGGAGGCCTGCCTACGACTGTAAACGGCCAGATAGCATCGCGCCGATGATAGACGCCTGTCACCTTCAGGACGGGAAAGTCGTGGCGGAGGCTGTAATAGCCCAAATGGTCGCCAAACGGGCCTTCCGGCTTTAATTCGCCCTTCTTGACGATGCCCGTGATGACGAAGTCGGCATCAGCCGACAGCACGTAGCCGTCTTTCATGAAATATCGAAAGCGGCGGCTGTTGAGCATGCCTGCTATCGTCACTTCCGACACCGTTTCCGGCAAGGGCATGATGGCGGCGAATGTATGTGCCGGTGGTCCGCCAATAAAGATGCTCACGCGGAAGTCTTCCTCCGTCTCGTTGTACAATTGGTGATGGATACCGATGCCGCGATGCAGTTGGTAATGCAAGCCCGCTTCTTTGTCCGGGATGTAGTCGTTGCCGCTTATTTGGATGCGGTACATGCCGATATTGGCCTGTAAGATATTGCGTACACCCGGGGGCAGGGTCAGTACCTGTGGCAGGGTGATGAAGGCGCCGCCGTCCTGTGGCCAGCTGACGATTTGCGGCAGCCGGCTCAGTGTGGTCCGGCCGGACAATACCGGCGGGCGGCGGTATTGTCGTTTGGGCAGTGCCGTCAGGGCGGTACGCAGGATATGTCTGTATCGCCATGGATGGCGTAGCACCACTTGCGGTGCGCTCCGCAGGCGCAAAAAGGCGCGCACCCGCGGGATTTCATTGCGAAAGATGTACTCGGTGCGCTCAAAGGTGCCAAAGAGATTGGAGACAGCGGGGAACGGACTGCCTTTGACGCGCTCAAACAACAGGGCCGGCCCACCTTTGGCGTGGGTCTCCAAATGAATGTCGGCCATTTCCAAATAAGGGTCCACCTCGCGGCTGATGCGTTTGAGCCGGCCGGTGCGCTCCAAATCCCGAATGCATTCCGCGAGCGATTTGTATCCCATTAATTGTGTAGATTTGTGGCGAAAATAGGCAAATTTGTCAACGCACATATTATGAGACAATACCTCGACCTGTTGGACCATATTCTCCGGCATGGGACCGATAAGGATGACCGTACCGGAGTCGGGACCCGGAGCGTGTTTGGTTACCAGATGCGATTTGACTTGCAGGAGGGCTTTCCCTTGCTGACGACCAAGAAGCTCCATCTCAAATCCATCATTTACGAGTTGCTGTGGTTTCTCAAGGGAGACACCAACGTCAAGTATTTGCAAGACCACGGCGTGCGCATCTGGAATGAGTGGGCGCGCGAGGATGGGGACCTTGGCCCCATTTATGGTAAGCAATGGCGCCGGTGGGAAGGGCCCGATGGGCGGGTACATGACCAAATTGCGCGGGCTATTGATACCATCAGGCACCATCCGGAGTCCCGCCGCATTTTGGTGTCAGCCTGGAATGTATGTGACCTGGATGCCATGGTGCTCAGCCCCTGCCATGTGCTCTTCCAATTTTATGTGGCGGACGGGAAGCTGTCCTGCCAGCTCTATCAGCGCTCTGCCGACATTTTCTTGGGTGTCCCCTTCAACATTGCGTCTTATGCATTGTTGACCATGATGGTGGCGCAGGTGACCGGCTTGCAAGCCGGTGACTTTGTGCATACCTTTGGGGATGTGCATCTATATAAGAATCACTTCGAACAAGCACGCTTGCAACTTTCGCGCATGCCGCGCCCCTTACCAAAAATGATATTGAATCCTGAAGTCAGGGACATTGATAAGTTTGACTACACCGACTTTAGGTTGGTGGACTATAATCCGTACCCCCACATAAAAGCGCCTGTCGCTGTCTGAATGTGAGACTATGAAAGTTTTAATGGTCTGCTACGGCAATATCTGCCGGTCGCCACTGGCTCAGGGCATTTTGGAGCGCAAAGTGGAAGAAAGGGACTTGGATTGGGAGATTGACTCCGCCGCCACGGCGGCATATCATGTAGGAGAGCCGCCGGATGAGCGTTCTATCCAGGTGGCCCGTCAGCAGGGATTGGATATTAGCGGGCAGCGTGCCCGGATGTTGAGCCGGCAAGACCTGGACGACTATGACGTCATCCTCTGTATGGATCGCCCCGTGTGGGAGACGGTGCGCGCCATGTGCCGGACCGATGCCCAGCGCGACAAGGTAAAGCTCATTGGCGATTATATGGAGCCATCGGGGCCGGGCTATATTCCCGACCCTTATTATCATGATTTTGGTGCTTTTGAGTATGTATATGATTTGTTGGATGATGCGCTGGAGCGTTTTGTCAAGCACCATAATCCTGAGTAATTCGGTGTGACTTTGGGGCGTGAATAGGTAGGAATGCCGCCCGTGCATTGCCGCCCCGCACCGTCAGTCGAAAAAATCTATCTGGATGGTGCTGTCTTTGGAAAGGGCATACAGTTGGGCGGCATTGCCCATGTTGATGCCGATTTCCAGCAGGTTAGATGAATTGAACAGGCAAACTTGCTCGCCCGGCTCCACATCCTGGTAGGATTGGCTGATACGCAGGATCGGGTCATAGCGGTGAAAATAAACCTTGCACCGGCGTCCGCGGCCCACTTTGTCAAACAATGCTTTGGTGATGTTGGATATGACGTTGCCGTAGCGGTCAATGTGGATGATTTCACCTCTAATATAATCGGGGCCGACGACGGGTTGCAGGCTTATCCGTTGGGTAATCTCAACGGGGGGGCCGATTTTTTCCGGATCTTCCTTGTGTAGCAGGTGCCGTATGGCATCTGCCAGATGGGAGTAGGGGATGCGGGAAGGTGGTTTGAGCTGATAAGCCCGGACTTGTGTCTTCAAATCGGGAAAAGCCAAAGAAAAAATGCCATTGGCCGGCAACAAAAAGTAGTGTTCCAGGTGTTTTATTGCTATCCATTCATCGGGATTGTGCTCCCCCGTGAGGACCGTGCAGATGTGGATGGTCCCATTGGGAAAGTGAAACCAGCTGTTGCGCAGCACAAAGGCCGCTTCGGCTATGTCGAATGGCTGAATGCCGTGGGTGATGTCCACCAATTGCAGCGTGGGATCCGTGCGCAAAAGTCGCCCTTTTAATATGGCGGCATAGTGGTCCTCATAGCCCAAATCGGTGATGAGTGTGACGATTTGCATACCGGAATTTATGTTCATAGTGCGGGGCAAAACTATGAAAAACTCCCCATAAAGCTTTGAATGACCCGCCATCAGGTATGCCGGGGGTGCTTTTGCTTCCGGCAGTTGCTATGTGTGCCGGTATTACAAATGATTTTCGCCCATGGCAGAAGCACAAAAGACCAAAAATATCAAGCGATTGAGTGTAGTAAAATTGAGTCTGAATCAATTGGATCCGCGCGCCTTTTTTGGTGAGCATCACGTACACTTGGATATGGTGCGCCAATACTTTTCGGAGGTACAGATCTCCTCTCGTGGCTCCGACATCAAGATTGAAGGGGACAAAAAGGAGGTTCAGCGCGTCAAAAGTATCCTGGAACAAATGATGCAAGTGCTCAGGCACAGCGGGGATTTGACGCCGGGGACGATCAATCTGCTCTTGGAGGGTACGCATCCCGCCCATAATGCCAATGGCTTTGCCGGCGGATCGGTCATCGTGCATGGGCGCGGTGGCAAGGTTATCAAAGCCAAAACGCCCACCCAGGAGGAGATGGTCCGCGTCACGCGAGCCAATGATATTGTCTTTGTCACTGGCCCGGCCGGTACCGGAAAGACCTATCTGGCCGTGGCGTTGGCGGTCAGTGCCCTGAAAAACAAGCAGGTCAATCGCATCATCCTAACCCGGCCTGCTATTGAGGCCGGTGAAAATCTGGGCTTTTTGCCCGGTGACCTGAAGGAGAAGATAGATCCGTTTTTGCGACCGCTTTATGATGCATTGGATGATATGTTTTCGCCGGACAAGCTCCGTTATTTTGAAGAAAACCGCATCATTGAAATTGCTCCGCTGGCCTATATGCGCGGGCGCACGCTGGACAACGCCTTTATCATCATGGACGAGGCACAGAATGCTTCCTCGCTCCAGATCAAAATGTTTTTGACGCGGCTCGGCCCCAATGCAAAATGTATTGTCACGGGTGATTTGTCGCAGGTGGACTTGCCGGGGCACCAGCGTTCGGGCCTGCGCCATGCTACCGATTTGTTGAAGGATGTGCGCGGCATTGGCTTTGTGCAATTTGGGGTATCCGATGTGGTCCGTCACCGCTTGGTCAAGGAGATCATCAATGCTTATGACCGGGCCCGGGTCGAAAAGGCAAAACGTGATTCCGAAAGCGGTTCGGCGGGGCGGTAATGATAATTTAATACTAC
>JALVEF010000418.1 GCA_027031185.1 Saprospiraceae bacterium | reverse complement strand
CGGACACTGCAAACACCGGCAGTGCATCCGACGGTGAAAGGGAAGTCGGCAGCGGTAAGGATTCAGTTGCAGTGAAGAATTCGACCCGACCGATGGGCGGGAAGGAAACCGCCCTGCCGCTGCATCCGCGTCGAGTTCGCAGGGGTATTCACCTGAAACAGAAAGAGGGACCGATCACGGAATCATGGATCGGCCGGTCATGGTTTTCCCGTTTCAGTTGTAAAGCTTCAAATGACGAGCTTTCCGAAGGGATCGAATATGCCCGCAGGGGGCAGACGACACGTCTGAGCATTGACACTACGGGAATACACGCTGTCGTTGTGGGAAGGATGCCCCGTCCATACGAAATAAGCATCCGGGCAGCATCGTTTGATGACGACACATGGAACGAAATGGTCACTTCGGTGTGTGAACAATCGCTGCTGGCCGCGAAACTCCTGGCGGGGCAGTTCCCGGAAAATACGGACGAGATATTCCAGGCCCGGGGCAGGTCAATTGTGCCTGCGGAAGAAGAAATCGTCTTTTCCTGCACCTGCGGCAGTGAGGAGAGATGCTGCAAACACGTCATCTGCATCGCGGCACTTGTTGCGGAACAACTGGATATCGATCCGTTTCAGATCCTGACAATTCGCGGGCTGGATGTTGATCGTTTCATGGAGATGCTGCGGCAAAGGCGTGCCCTGACACAGAAACAGGGCCGGGCGGCGGCGGCATACACGCCGGCTGCTCCGGAGGGGCTTACTTCCTCACAACCACTGGAATTATGTATTGACAATTTCTGGGAAATTGATGCGGAAGCGATTCCCGCTGACATTCCCGTGGAAGCACCGGAAGTGGATCTTGCCCTTCTGCGTCGTCTCGGGCCTGCCCCCTTCTCTGACAGCCGTTTTCCCATAGTCGGCCTGCTGGCGACCTGTTATGAAACCGTGACTGCACGAGTATTGGCGGAAAGATCACTCCCGGACGAAAACTTCGAAAGCACGGACAGTTGATCCGCAGCAGATTCGATGCGGGTGTACGATAACGGCGTGAGCAGGCAAGCAGAAAAAACCACATCACCTCCGGTTGAAATGGAAAACAGGCCCGGAATCAGCCGCACATTTTTCTGGGCAACTGCACAGGCATTGTTGTTCGGCCTGGCTTTTCCGCCTTTTTCATTCTGGCCGGCAGTTCTGTTTTGTCTTTACCCGCTGACTGTCCTCAGCGATCCGAAAAGAAAATACCGTTATGCCGGTTTTATCACGTGGTTCATGAACACCCTGCTGTTCCTTTTTGAACATCGCTGGCAGATTCCGGTCAGCGCGCTTGGTTACCCTTTCGGCGCTGCTCTCATGGGGATGTATCCGACAATTAATATTTACCTGCTGCGTTTTCTGCGGAAAAAGCTGCCGAAATGGCCCGTGGCGCTGCTGCTGCCGATGACATGGGCGGCTGTCGAAGTACTGCGGGGTGAATATTTATTTTATGGTTACGGCTTCTTTCTGCTGGGCCATCCCATGATTAATTTCCCCGCATTCCCGCAGTTCGCTTCCCTGCTGGGCACGTATGCTGTCTCAGCGCTGACAGCAATGCCGGCAGGTGCACTGGCAGATTTAATATCCGAAAAACACCGCTTGCGCCGAGCAGGAATAATCCCCGGAACAATCACACTCTTATTAATATTTTCCGCTGTGATATATGGGGAAATCGCTGTAAGACAAGGGAAAAATGACAAGAATGCCCGCGTCATCCGCATGGCTGCAGTGCAGACCAATGTGCCACAGGATAATAAACTTAACTGGACGCGGGAGTTGGCAGCGAAAGATTTTGTTGATGCTGTCAAGTTGACCAGGCTGGCTGCAGAAGCGGGCGCCGACGGGCGAAAACCCGACATAATCTGCTGGCCGGAGACGATGGTTCCCATGCCCTTCGGAATCAACGATGAAGCTGTCAGAGTACAGAGGGAATTCCAGGTTATTGACGTACAGTTTTATGACAAGCTGACAGAAGAACAGATCAGAACCGGAATACCTTTCCTGGTGGGTGCCGAAGCGGTCGAGGGATTGAGTTTCAAAAGAGACGAAAAAGATCCCCGTCTGCTGTGGCCCAGCTTCAGCAAAGTATTCAATGC
>JALVEF010000417.1 GCA_027031185.1 Saprospiraceae bacterium | reverse complement strand
CGTCCTTTCTTGAAGGATTCTGGGCGCGGTTCGACGCGGAGATCGTGGGAAGGGCTGACCGTCTCAGTCCGAGGGATCGGGCGGACACCCAGCGTATTCCCCCCAACGGAACGCCGGGGTACACGATCTACAACCTGCGTTTCGCCTACGACGTCAATGAGAACCTGAACGTGTTTCTTCACCTGGAGAACCTCACCGACAAGAACTACAGGATCCATGGGTCCGGTTCGAACGAGGCGGGTTTCAGCGCCGTGGCGGGCTTCCATCTGAGGTTCTGAGACCAGGGCTTCCGCCGAACTCATCAGATTATTCGTGATAAGTTGCCAGAAACAATGGAATGTGCTGTGATTCCATATTTTGGAGAAAGATGATTCTGGTCACTCCATCCGGGCACGCTTGCACGAGGAGGAGAGACTCTCTATCATGGTAGCCGCGAGACGCATGCAGCCTGACGGAGAAACGATTGTCCTCGATGCGGCTGTCGGTGCGAGCCTGCCGCGCGGTCACGAGAGAGTCAAAGGATTCACGATGCAGAAAAAACTCACGTTACTGGTCTTCGCCTTGATGATGGGAGGGCTCGCTGCCCAGCAGCCCAACACGCCGTTTGCCGGCTTGAACGTCGACGGCCCGGCGTTCCCTCCGGTGTCCGCTCCGGTCACCATGCCCGTTTTCACTGACTCGGACATCATGTTGAATATTCACGGTTTTCCGGGCTCCAACCCGGTGGTCGTGTTGTTCGCCACATCTTTCGCCGCCGGCGGGTCGATCTCATTCGACGCCGTTTCGAGCTTGAATCAATACGGATTCCAGCTGGATATTCCCGATCAGGGCGC
The DNA here is from genome assembly GCA_027031185.1 of Saprospiraceae bacterium. Lineage (GTDB taxonomy): Bacteria > Bacteroidota > Bacteroidia > Chitinophagales > Saprospiraceae > HyVt-613. The sequence goes on along the minus strand of JALVEF010000417.1, from coordinate 1,279 downwards.
GGCGGGCTATTCCGACCAGGAATACGTGAATGGTTACGTCCAGCCCGGTTCGTTGAGCTATACGGACAACGTCGGCGATCTTCAGCTCATCATCAATCTCCCCGCCTGCGTCACGGTGAACAACCAACCGATCTGCATCACTCAGCCCAACTGGGAAGTGACGGCCCAGGCGCTCGTGGTGGATCCGACCAATGCACCTTTCAATATCCGTAGCACCGGCGCCGGCACGGGCCAGTTCTCCAACGGATACCAGGAGTTTTCATTGAGCGGTGACCAGTTCGCCACCTTTACTTTCTTGGGCGGACTCACCGTGCCGTTCTACGGGAACGTCTACTCCCAGGCTCGCGTGTCGTCGAACGGTTTCGTTGCGTTCACGAACAACACCGGTGGCTTGGCCGGCTTCCCCAATCCGACGCCGAACGGCATCGCCAGCGGCCCCCCCCAGATCATGACGTTCTACAATGACCTGGAACCCCAGATCACCGCATTCAATCCCCGGGTCTACGCACAGCAATTCGTTGAAGTGGGGCCGGGCGGCGGCTTGGTTCGCAAAGTGAAGTTCGTCCACGAACGGCTGGCCGAATTCAGTAACACCACGGGTCCTCACGGCGGCGAAGCCGTCATCACCGAGAACGGTGACATCGCCGTTCTCGTCGCCGGCTACAACTCGACGCCTTCCATCAATACCGGGGTCGGCATCACCCGTGGCTCCGGCGGCCCGGCGGTCGTGGGTTTCGGGCGCGACTTGTCCATGGACGTCGCTTTGGGCCCGACGACCGTTCCTGCCGGCCAGCATGCCTTCGAATTGTTTGACCATGGCAATACGACCCCGTCCAATGCCCTCGACTTGGTGAGCCTCGGTCTGTTCTCCAACAACGGTGTGGGGCCGGGTATTGCTTTCCTTCTGAATCCGACGACGTCAAACACGTCGCCCGCGACGACGAGCTACATCATCCAGTAGTCTCGTCCTCGCGACGTCTCTCTCCAAACCCCACGGCCTCAGCCGTGGGGTTTTTTTGTGGCGTCCTCGTGCGAATCCGCCTCTCGGACGTTGACGGAGTTCCTCTATTCCGGATTCTCTCCCAGGGCGCCGAGATGTCCCCGCGGCGACCACGGAAAAGTGACGAGCCTTGCGGAATCGCCATCGGCCGGTTTAGGATGCGGCCATCGAGTCGGGCGCATCCTTGTCCGGGACAAATCGTCCCGGTCCATGAGACTCCTTTGGAACGAAAGGTTTTGGAGGAGAGAAAAGGGAAGGATTTGCCATGACCCGTGTTCT
>JALVEF010000416.1 GCA_027031185.1 Saprospiraceae bacterium | reverse complement strand
GCGTCCTGGTCCAGCACGGCGACAAACACATCGAGTCCGAAGGCAAAAGCGTCGCCGCTTTTATGGTGGAAAAACTGGGCGTCTTTTTCGAAGACTTCAAGGAGGAGCCGGAGCCCTTGCGCCAAATGGTCTTACTGGCTCGAGACCGTGTCAAACGCAACCGAACCGTAAACTTTGACTTCTTCAACAACCAAGCCGATGACAAAATCCGGGAGATGGCCCAACAGATCGTCAACCCACGCTTTGAGATGAGCGAAAACTGGGAAAAGCGACTCAACATGCCCCTGCGCACTCAAGCCCCGCCAGAACGAAACTACTATCGCGATTGCCAAATCGTATCCAAACGCTTTCAATTGTTTGTCCTGAAAAAAGTCCTCCAACAGAATACCAATCAAATCAAAAACATGAGTACCGCCAATGCCGAAGAAATGAAAAAGGCGCTATATACACATAAAAAAATCCGGGAAGCCGTCCAGCGTTTGACAAGCGACTTACGACAAGTTACACTGGATATTTGACTGATTACTCAATTCTCTCATATTAGAGATGAATATCACTTAACTTTGACGCGGCAAGTAATGTGCCGTCATCCGGCGGACAATATTTTCGTATGAAAAAAGCTTACTACAAAAAAATCCTATTGACACTCGCTATTTGGCTGGTCACACAATCCCTGGCAAATGCACAAATCCAATGCAACAGTCAATACTTTACCACTCAGGCAGACGTCAATGCCTTCGCCAACACCGGCTGCAACATAGTGGACGGATCCGTCATCATCACCGGTGCCGGCATCACCGACCTGAGCCCACTGTCGAGTATCACCCGCATCAACGGCACGCTCAGCATTTCCCAATGCAATGCGCTGTCAAGTCTTCAGGGCCTGAACAACGTCTCACAAGTGGATGCCATATATTTCAATGACAACGACAATACAAACTTCAAGAACTTGCAGGGACTCAACGGCCTGACCACCATCAAAAATAGTCTCTTCGTCTGGAAAAATGACTACCTGGAGTCCTTCGCCGGCCTGGACAATTTGCGCGATACGCTCCAATGGATAAAGATCGTCGAAAACATACGCCTGACTGACTTGTCTGCCCTGTCCCACATCACCACCGTCACCGGCGATCCCAACAAGGCCGATGGCGGCGGATTTACCGTCAAGAAAAACAAACTGTCCTCCTTAGCCGGCTTGGACAGCCTTACATACGTAGGCACCTTTTTCTCACTACAACATGAGGACCATTTGACAGATATAACAGCGCTGGGCAAGCTTTCCCAGATCACCGGACAGTTTGCCATCCAATTCAATGACTCCCTCACTACACTGGACGGCCTAGAGCGCGTGATAAGCATCGGCGATCAAGCCACCGTCTCCAACAACAGCCAACTCACCGACTGTGAAGCCTTATGCCCCTTCGTCCTGGCCGGTGGCGCTGTTATCATCGGCTCCAATGGCGGAGGCAACTGCGATGCCAATTTCGGCACCTATTGCAACAGCATCCTGCCGGTAGTACTGTCTTCTTTCACAGTGACCGCAGCAGGTCAAACCACACAGCTCCACTGGCGGACGGAGTCCGAAGAAAATGCCCGCGGCTTTACCATTCAGCGCAGTACAGACGGTGTTCATTGGATAGATTTGGACTTCACACCGGCGCAAGGCGGTGTAAACTCCGCTTATGAGTATGAGTGGACAGATTACCGGCCAAAGGCCGGTGTGGATTATTATCGGCTCAAGTTACTCGACCGGGATGATTTCTACACCTATTCCATGATTCGCACCGTGCTGTTTGACGTACCGGAGACCGCGCTCACCGTCCGCCCCAATCCCGCCCGGGACGCCGTATTTCTGAGCACGGCGGGGCCGGCGCACTTCCGGGTCTTCGATGATATAGGCCGGCTGATGTGGACGGGGACGGACAATAAAGTGGATGTCTCTTCCTGGCCCAAAGGCTGGTACATCGTCATCGCCACCGCCGGGGGACACCGCATGCACAGCCGGTTTTTGGTGTATTGATATACTGGCTCCTAAAAAACGGTATAGCGTTTTAGCGGTATAACGGTTTAACGGTATAGCGGTATAGCGGTTTAACGGTTTAACGGCATAACG
>JALVEF010000415.1 GCA_027031185.1 Saprospiraceae bacterium | reverse complement strand
GCTACACCGCTACACCGCTAAACCGCTAAACCGCTATACCGCTATACCGCTATACCGCTATACCGCTATACCGCTACACCGCTACACCGCTACACCGCTACACCGCTAAACCGCTAAACCGCTATACCGCTATACCGTTCTTTATTTGGCGGCGTTGCGGTTGAGGCAGTTGAGGTCTTCGAATGACTTTTTAAGCCGTTCGACAAAGGCCTGCTCGCCGGCGCGGAGCCACTTGCGCGGGTCGTAGTACTTTTTGTTGGGCTTGTCGTCGCCGTCCGGATTGCCAATTTGTGTTTGGAGATAGGCTTCGTTCTTTTTGGCGTAGTCGCGGACGCCGGTCCAGAAGGCCCATTGCATGTCGGTGTCAATGTTCATTTTGATGACGCCGTAGCTGATGGCTTCGCGGATCTGTTCGCGGGATGAGCCGGATCCGCCGTGGAAGACAAAGTTGAGAGGTTTTTCCTTTTCGATGCTTTCTTTTTCGCGGACGTATTCCTGTGAGTTTTTGAGGATGATGGGCTCGAGCCTGACATTGCCGGGCTTATAGACACCGTGGACATTGCCGAAGGCGGCGGCGATGGTAAAGCGGTTGCTGATGGCGCTGAGCTCCTTGTAGGCTTGATAGACTTCTTCGGGTTGGGTGTATAGTTTGGAACTGTCCACGCCGGTATTGTCCACGCCGTCTTCTTCGCCGCCGGTGACGCCGAGCTCGATCTCGAGCGTCATACCGATGGCGGCCATGCGCTTGAGAAATTCTTTGGACGTGGCGATATTTTCTTCGAGCGGTTCTTCGGACAGGTCGAGCATGTGGGAGCTATACAGTGGATAGCCCCTTTTTGCATAGAACTTTTCGCCGAAGTCGAGGAGTTGTTCTACCCAGGGGAGGATTTTTCGAGCACAGTGGTCGGTGTGCATGACGACGGAGACGCCGTATGCTTTGGCCAGGTTGTGGACGTGTGTGGCAGCGGAGATGGCGCCAAGGACGGATGCCTGCTGCTTGTCGTTGGAAAGACCTTTGCCGGCGAAGAAGGAGGCACCGCCGTTGGACAGCTGGATGATGACCGGAGAATTGACAGCGGCGGCGGTTTCCATAACGGCATTGACGGAGTTGGTGCCTACGACATTGACCGCCGGGATGGCGAAGTTGTTTTCCTTGGCGTATTCAAAAAGTTCTGTGACTTCATCACCGTAGAGGACACCGTGTCTGAATCTGTTGTTGCTCATGAGCTTTCCTGGTTTGGTGGCAACTATTCAGGTGCCCGTGGCGGGCCCCTGAATAGTTACAATGGCGCGTTTTGGCGGGCAAAGATACCACTATTTTGTGATAGGCATGGCATCAATAGCTGACGCAGAAGCTGCCGTTGGTGATATTTTTGGATACCCCCGTGCTATCTTTCACGACGGCTTCGAAACTTCCTTTGACCTTTTTGGCACCTGTGTCTATAGCCTCAATTGTCAGGTTTCCACTGATGGCCGAATACGAATGGGTAAAGGCCTCGGTGTAGATCAAATTATGCGCTGCTGTCGGTGATGAAAAGGGGTGAGTACCCACCTGGATGGTGTCAATGAATGAAAGTACGATTGATTTAGAGGGTGGTACGCTTGTTAGCGTAATTTGGAGCCAATTGTCATTGCCTAAAGATATCGGCGCGGGGGCCACGAGGCCGGTAAAGAGAGAACCGTCCACGGTGGCTTGCATTTCATCGTTGCTACAATTGATGGAACCACCGCCGCCGGTGCCGCCACCGCCGCCGGAACCACCGCCGCCGCCGGTACCACCGCCACCGCCACCGGTGATCTCCGTGTAGGGACATTTGTTAAACTTGCCGGTGACTTCTATGGTGTCGAATGAAACCGGATCAATCAAGGTAGAAGAGAACTCACCGGAGAGCGTGTGGTTTACCTTGTCGTTGATAGTGATAGTCACAGAGCCCGGAGTAGCTCCTGTGCCCGGCAGGGTCGTGTAGGTGGTATTGTTTTGCACAATGCTGAGAGTGTTGGGATAGGTGTTGAGGTCAAAAGAACCTTTGGAGACGCCATATAATCCCATCACGACTGTCACATCGGACGTCTTTCCTCCAATGCTGATAAAGTTGGATGTATCGTTGATTTCGGCGGTACAGCTATCGGCTACCCAGCTTACACCGTCAATAATGGCCGTAAAAGACGGTTGGTCATCCACAGTGGTTGGTTGCTCCTTTTTGCAGGCCCAAAGGACGGCCAACATGAGCGAAAAAATAACAAAGCGTTTTTTACTAATGAACATGATCTGTAATTTGGTCAGAAAAAGGCAGAACACGGGCAAAAGTAAGGAAAAAGATTGAAATGAAGTAACTGTTTAGGTACCCGCTGTTTTTGTGCTAAAATGCCCTTTTTGCACCTAAACAGTTACAAATAAAGGCCATTACTGGATGATGAGTTTTTTGACGGCATAGGCCTTTGACGTGCGGAGGCGGACCACATAAGAGCCGGGACGGAGCACGGCGTCCATGTTGTCAAATTCGAGGAAGAAGACGTTTTCGAAATCTCGTTGATAAACTATGCGTCCGGCCAAGTCGAGAATGTCCGCGTGAACGACGCCGTCAATGAGGCGGTCGGATGATATGAAGAAAATGTCCTGAGCGGGTTGAGGGAAAAGATTCAGGTATTTGAGATCGTCTTCCTGTCCTTCGGTGATCCATTGGGCGTTGAGATCTACTTCGCCCTGATACACGAGACAGTTTTGCTGGAAGACCTTTTCGTAGTTTTGATTGTCCACGAGTGCCATGGTGGCTCCCGGGTAGTTGTGCATGATATTGAAGTAGGTGATTTCGGGGAATTTTTCGGTGAGTTTCTTATAGAAGTGGAAGTAGTCATAGGTGCCGTCGGCACTGTGATAGTCAGGGCCGCAAATGGTCAGGGCCAGTGGTTTGTTGAAGCGTTTGAGGTCGGTATAGTCGTGCAGGTCATAGACTTGCAGGTCGTCATGGAATACGGTGATCCCCACAATGTCCACGTAGTCATCCCCCGGGTAGAAAATACGCCCCTGCATCCAGTCGGCGGATTCACCATTGAGAATAGTGGATTGGTTGACAGAAAAGACCCAAAGGAGGTTGTCCAACCCTTTGTCGTAGGTGAAGTAGTCAAACATGTGGCGCCATAGGCTAATAAATTGCTCTGGGTCGCGGCTAGGGTGGGCCCCCCACCAATACCAGTTGCCATTCATATCGGGGAAGGGGCGCCAGAGAACGGGTACGCCGAGTTCTTTGAATTTGTGCAGGATCATAGCGACGCTGTCCAGTTCATGCATCCAAATGGCGTGTAATGTGTCCAGAGGATTGATTAGGCGTGAGAAGTCGCGGTATTGGTCGGGATTGGCGTAGTAGGTGCCGGTCCAGGGATTGATGCCGTGCCATGAGATGGTGACCATGCCGCCGTTGTTGAAGTGGTAGGCCATGAGGTTGGTGATGGCGTTGATGTCAATGGGACCTTCCAGGCCGATATCACCGCCGATGAGCGCGGGCGTCCTGCCGGTTTGTTCTTTGAGGACGGTGATGTAGTCGAAGTAGTTTTGGAGGATATCGTTCTTGTGGCCGAGATTTTGGCCGATGATGTAGCAGTTGTCCGGGTCCTGCTTGAAATGGAAGATAAAGTTGTAGAGCTTTTTTGTGTTTTGGGACGCATCGTGATTGGCCGGATCTTGGGCATACAGGTCCCCTTGGCGCATAAGTAACAAAAGTATTATACCGAAAAAAATCCCCTTATCCATGAGACTACAATTCGTGCTGCACGGGGCCGTGCCGGGGGGCGGCCGTGACTGATAATTAGTCTGCGAATCCGGAGGCATTTGGATGTTGCGGGCCAAAGCCTCTTATGCAAAGGTAGGTGATGATGATGAAAAAAATCAGCTTTTTTGTGGATTTGCAGAAAATGTGACTATAATTAGGGCTTAGAACTGTGGATTTTTTGCGTAGAGATGACCAATAGCGAATTTGTACTAGCGCGATTGCGGGATGTGGTGCAACAATGGCCGGTGCGGGCCGGGCGGCTGGGTGCGCATCTTTTGTGGAGGCGCTATTACCGGGAAGTCCAATATCAGGTGCCGCGGCGGTTTCATATTTTTGTGCTTTGGTGGGTGGAGTGTTTGCTACTGATTTTGGAATGGTTTGGGATAGGCGAGTGTTATGACATATTGACCTGTGCGATAAAAGGCCGGAGTACGCGTCCCCTGGATGCGGGAGAATATAAACTGGCAGCAGGTTTTTTCGGGGCGCTGCCTGTGTTGCGCAAGGTGCGTGTGGACGACCGGGCGCGCATGGGTACGGGTCGCTGGGCGACGGCCTATGTCTCTTGTTATACCATCAATAGTCGCGGGCGTCCGGTGGATGCGGTATTGATTCACGAGCTGGTGCATGTCATCCAATACCACCAATACGGGCTGCGCTACATTACACGTGCGCTATACGGTCAATTCTGGGGTCACGGCTACGACTACGGCGGGGTGGGGGGGCTGGAACGGCGAATTAGTCAGCCGGGGCACCGTCACTTTTTCAATCCCGAACAGGAGGCGGAGCTGGTGACGGATTTGTTTTTACTGTCCCGCCGCCGGACGTGTGGTTATTTCGGCAAGACATTGCCAGAGACGATTTCGCATCGCGAGGTGCTCCGGATGTTGGACTTGGCATAGTTTTGGCTCATAACAAAGCGACTCACCTTTTACGTAACCCTTTTACTTCTCATTCACCCTTTTATTTCTCCCCCCTCTATTGGCTCGAAGCGATTCTGCGTGGTAAACTGCACGCGGTAGAAAGAAAAGTTTGCGCGCTCTGCGAGCGCGCGAGGTATGCGGCATTGCGGCAGGTTCCGGCCGGATAGCTGCACCGGGATTTACCGTAGGAGCATTCAACGCACGACATTTCGCCTGAATTCGCGTCGAGTAATAATTCATTCCTGTACCTTTATTGCCGGACGGCGATAGGGCTTTACGGGACGTCAGCCCCCCGATAGTTTGGACTTTCCGGCCTGCTTTTGTGCGGGTCAATAGGTGATAACCAAACCAAAACCGTATTTTTTAATGGGCGCCGGCCGGGGCCGGTGCGTAAATGCAACCAAATGAGGAGTTTTAACCGTCTGACGGGGGTGATTTTGGTGGTGGTGTTGGTCCATTTAGCTGCCAAAGGGCAGGAACAGCTGGGGATACGCCTGGACAACTATTCCGGTATGGATCAGGCATGGGCCAATCCCGCGTTTGTCGCTTCATCCCCGCTCAATTATGATCTGCACCTGGCGGGTGTGGGCTTTTTTGCAAACAACAATTACGGCTATCTGCGCCATACGTCGCTGCTGGACATGCGCAATAAGAATGATGTGGTGGCAGCCTGGGATCTCGAAAATACCACATTGAGGCCGGGCACGTTGGTCAGCGATGCGTATGATACGCCCACCCGGAAGTTTGCCAAAGTCAATTTGCAGATTACCGGGCCGTCTGTCATGTTTAAGATTGATGAGGTGCACAGCATCGGTATGTTTTCCAATATGCGGGCTGCCTTCTCGGTCACCCGCATACCGGTGGTGCTTGGATACTATGAGTACAATCGCCAGCAGTACAATAACCGCTTCGAACTGACGCCGTTTGAAGCGGCGGGTGCCATCTGGAATGAGACCGGTATCCACTATGGCTACAAGTCCGACCAAAGCAATGGTGCCATTTCGTTTGGCGTCAATCTGAAGTACAACTCCTTTATGGAGGCAGGCTTTTTCGGCTTGCAGAATAAGGCCGGCTATACCAAAATCAGCCCGGACTCGGTACAAGTGGACCTGCCGGCCGTTGAAATTGCCATCACCACCGGGAATATCCGCCAGGTGGACGTGGATATGGATAGTAAACAGGTCAGTATCGGCGATATTAAACCGCGTATATACGGGCATAGTGTAAGTGCCGATCTGGGCGTGTCCGTTGAGATTACCGACAATGATGTGGATGGGTATCGCTGGCGGGCAGGTGCGTCGGTGATGGACTTTGGTCTGGCCAAGATTAGTCGCGATGCGGAGTTTCATACCAGCTATCCGATACCCCAAAGTACGCTAATAGACTTCACGGCATATCAATCTGTGAGCAATTATGACAGCTTGGTGGAGAAGCTGAGCGATGCCGCACTCGGCGACCCGGCCGCTTCGCTCAAGGCCCGGTCCTTTAAAATGGGGCTTCCGACGGCCTTGAGCCTGCAAGGTGATTATCAATTCGTTCCTAATGTATTTATGGGCGGACTTATCGTTCAGCCTTTCGGTTTGAGCCGTTATAACCTGAAGCGGACGGCCGTGCTGGCGGTAGCGCCAAGGTTCGAAAACCGGTATTTTTCCTTTTCTTTGCCAGTGACGGTACGCGATTGGAAGTCGGCACGAATGGGTATGAGTGCGCGGCTGGGCTTTGTGTCTTTCGGTACTGACAATCTGGGTTCTATCATCCGCAAAAGAGATTTTACCGGTACGGACTTGTACTTTTCACTTCGCGTCAATGCGATCAATCTGCCGCAGTTCTTTTCCGGCATGGGCGGACGGAAGCGGCATTCCAAGCTGGGCTGTTATGAGTTTTAGCGCCAAATAACAATATGCATGTCAAACTCCCCGATTCGCTTTACCTGTAAGCCGTATAGCGGCTTGTCCCTGGACGAACTGTATGAATTGATGGTATTGCGTCAGCGTGTCTTTGTGGTCGAGCAGGCCTGTGCTTATCAGGATGCCGACGGACGGGACAAAGACGCATACCATTTGGTGGGACAGGATGAAGACGGACGGCTGGTGGCGTATGCGCGACTGCTCCCGGGGGGAGCGCCGCACGCCGACCGCTGTTTCATTGGACGCATAGTCACTCACCCTGACTATCGGGGTAAAGGGATCGGGGCGCAATTGTTGCAACAGAGTATTGAGCATTGCCAGAGACTTTTTGGCGATGCTCGCTCTATTTGGCTGTCGGCGCAGGTGCATCTGACAGACTGGTATGGGCGGTTTGGTTTTGTGCCGTCCGGCAAGGCGTATCTCGAGGACGGAATACCGCATGTTCAATTAAAAATGAAAAATGAAAAATGAAAAATATTTTGGCATCCGTCGGCTAAAGCCGACGGCAATGCAATGCAATGCAATGCAAGCAAGCCCCACACTTACTTGCTTTGCCGGATTAAAGCTTTGGTCCTTTCGCATAGGCTTTTTACTTGAAGTGGGTTATTTGCTACGCTTTTGGGGCAAGTAAGTGCGGGACAAGTAAAGCTTCTCTATCCCCGAAGCGAATTTACAAGAATAGCTGAAAATGACCCCGAAGGGGTCAAATGTTTATTGCCGTCGGCGCAGCCGACGGCATCGGAAAAAGAAGGACAACAACTCCGAAGGAGTTGAACCCTTTCAGGGTTCTTTTCCCAATTAAACCACTTGCCCCGCATTCCATGCGGAGCAAGTAAGATTCAACCACTTCGTGGTTGTCCATCCTTGTCCCCTGCGGGATGTAGTATTAAATTGTGATTGCCGTCCCGCACGTACCCCTGACACTACCATGTACCTTGGACCGTTGACCTTGGACCATCAAACCGTAAGTGCGCGCTTCCGAAGCGGCGACGGGCGTCGCCGCTTCGCAATGGCTTTGTTGTGTACGAATTTCGTATCTTTGTAAAAAAAGTTGAAGGAAGATATTTTTTACCATCCGGATGACAAGATCCGCTTTACGCTGCGCGAGTCACGCGGCAGGCTGACGGATACCTACCGGCACAAGGGTATGCGCCGAAAAATGGTGGAAGTGATACGGCGCAAGGGGATTCGCGATGCACGTGTATTGGCCGCTATGGAACAACTGCCGCGGCACTTCTATTTGGACAAAGCCTTTGAAGAATGGGCCTACGCGGACAAGCCCTTCTCGATCGGCAGCGGACAGACGATCTCCCAACCTTATACGGTGGCTTACCAGACGGCTTTGCTGGATGTGAAACCGGGCGATAAGGTGCTGGAAGTGGGCACGGGCAGCGGCTATCAGGCCGGTATTCTGAGCCTGCTCGGCGCCAAAGTATATACGATCGAACGCCATAAGTCACTGTACAAGAAGGCGCTGGCGCTCAACAATGAAATCGGCTTGGCGAATATCCGCTTTTATTTCGGCGACGGCTTTGAAGGCCTGCCCAATCATGCCCCGTTTGATAAAATACTGGTGACCGCCGGCGCCCGGGAAGTGCCCAAGACCTTGCTCGAACAACTCAAGGTAGGCGGCGTCATGGTGATCCCCGTCGGTAAGGACATCCAGACCATGCTCCGCATCACCCGCAAGGGTGATACCGAATATAAAACAGAACGCTTTGATAATTTCCGCTTTGTACCTTTCCTCAAAGGGACAGAAGAGCAATAGTTAATTGTAACTGTTTA
>JALVEF010000414.1 GCA_027031185.1 Saprospiraceae bacterium | reverse complement strand
CTTTTTGGATTTTCAACCTCGATTCTTGTGGGATGAACCTAATATTGTTTTCTCTCTAACTCCAAAAATCCCACCCATTGAGGAAATCATTTCAAAAAAGAGAGACAATGAATACGCCAAGCCCAAAAGCCGTATGGCGGACTTTGTAATGAGCATGCATGAACTGCCTGCATTGATATTTTATATAGTACTGATGCTGCACAGAGAAGAAATCGCCAAAAGTATTAATAATAAGGTAAAAGGGGCCATTATAACAAAATGGAAGAGTGGGCGTGACAAATTCTTAAAGGCAATCATCAACGACACCCTAAAACCCCTTGCCGACACACCGATAAACCGAGGCGAATCCGAAGCGTTCAACCAAAGAAAAGAAAAACTCAAAGAGGTATTGAAACGCTATACGCTGGACTATGGCCAGATCCCCGGCACTATTCGGGACTATTTGCTAAACATCCTGCCTGACAGTTTAAACACTAAAGTCAAGCGCATACTGCAAAACATGATTGATGAGTCCCAAAAACGGTTAGACGACATTGACAAAAGAATTAAATTCCGCAAAGGTCAAAAACCCGGCCAAAGAGGCCATCGCATACAAGTTGGCAAACTGGCTGAATTTGTTGCCAAGGATATGGTTTTCTTTCAAAAGAAAGGTGACGGCAAAAACTTTGGGGTCCCAAATGCCGATGAGTTTCAAGCCATCCAGGCATCATTGGCAAAGTGGCCCTATACAAAAGATGATTTCCTGCACCTTGCCGGCCAATTCAATTTATTTGATTCTCGCGTACATCCTTTCTTGAAACATGGTGACTTCAGTAGTAACAGTTTTATTTCCGTTTACCAGAACTATCTAAAAAGCAGAAAAAAATTCCTTTCGGATGAGCTCCAAAAACTAGAATCCGGGATGCAGCCGCCAACCGAACTATTGCAAACACTGCGCATTAAGATCGGCCGTGACATCCGAAAAGCAGCGGAACGTATGCTCCATGATCACCCCGTACCACTGCCCCGGGGACTGTTCTTACGGGCCTGCATAGATTTAGTGAAGAAAGAGTACCCCGGCATTCAAGTAGAGGATGGTATCAGCACACAAAAGCTCATTCAGCGATGGTTTAAGCAAACGCATAAAGACAATAATCAACACTTCTATGACTTTCCCCGCAACTATCCGGTTATTGACTTGTGGAAAGATAACCGGAGGAAGAAAAGTCATAAAAAGAAAGTCTTCCACTTGGATCTAAATGAACGGGAGCAATTTTTCAAGGAAATAAAGCACGCATTGAAAGGAAAGAACGATAATTCTTCTATTCGTAGAGGAGCAACATCAAAAACCATTGAGAAATGGAGGGCCTTGTTTAAATCTTACGTCCGGCGAGAAAGTGAACTTAAGCTGCAAACTGCACAAGACATCCTATTATATTTGATGGGACTGATGTTATTCAAGAAAATAACCCATGGCACCACACCGATGGAGTTCCCAAAACTCAACTTTTTCTCACCGGATATCCGCCCAAAGGGCGAGAAGCGCAGCAAGTCATCACGCCCGTTGGAGCAAACCATTCCAAAATATTTCAGAACAGTAGCGCTTGAATACAAGCCCCGGGAATACACCGAGAAGACCGAGAAGAACACAAAAAAGGTCTCGTACCTATTGACGATTGAAGAAGAGGACTTAAAAATGAAAGATTTCGGAAAATTCAACCGGATAGTCCACGACAAGCGACTGCCCAGCCTGATGCCTTATTTGTGTACTGACAGCGTGAATCAGGCAACCGTGCACCTTCGGGATCTAAAAAACGAGTTTGAACAATACGAGCGCGCACGGCTGGAAATTTTAGGGCAAATCTTGAAGTTGGAAGAAACCATAGCCGGCAAACCGATGTACAAAGAAAAAATTGAGGATGAAAAGCAGAAAAAAGAATACGTGGAATTCCAGTTTTACGCAGGCATATTGAAAGAAAGCGGACTCGTAGCGGATGTGGAACTCAAAAAATTAAAAGCATTGCGCAATGCCTTTGCCCATAATCAATATCCGGATCGAGCGATATTAGGCGATAGCATTCCCGGCGATTCAGGCTTTCCTGTTATTGACAAAATCGCTAATTTTGCCGTACAATT
>JALVEF010000413.1 GCA_027031185.1 Saprospiraceae bacterium | reverse complement strand
CTTTTTGCCCCTGTTTTTGCAAAAATTTTCTCACGTAGCGCTGCTACGCATCGAAAATTTTCGCTTCAACAGGAACAAAAATGCCTATTTTATCCCTAAAAACAGGAGCACCTAAACAGTTACTTTCATTTTTAATTGAACATTATCTTCGCCACAAAAACGTACGAGAATGATAGCTGCCGTCATGCAAGAAGTCAGCACACGCCTGTCGGTAAGGCAGGTACCGGATCCCGTTCCAATCCGGAAAAGTGAAGTCATCGTCCGGCTGCGGGCTGCGGCCCTCAACCACCGCGACCTGTGGATACAGCAAGGCTTGTACGCCGGTATTAAGACACCCGTCATTCTGGGGTCCGATGGTGCCGGACGACTCGGCCGCCGGGATGTGTTGATCAATCCGTCCATCAACTGGTCATCCGGTGCCAAGCATCCCCCGCACCCCAAAAAGTACAAGATACTTGGCCTGCCCGATGATGGCACGCTCGCCGAATACGTACGGGTGCCCCGTCAAAACGTCTATCCCATTCCGCGCCACTTGTCTATGGAAGAAGCGGCTGCCCTGCCACTCGCCGGGCTTACCGCCTACCGCGTCCTGTTTAGCCGTTGCAAGCTCACAGCGCGAGACCGTGTGCTCATCAACGGCATTGGAGGAGGCGTGGCCTTGATGGCCTTCCAATATGCCGTGGCCACCGGCGCGGAGACCTGGGTGACCTCCTCCTCGCCTGCCAAGATCAAAAAGGCCATCCAACTGGGCGCTGCGGGTGGCATCCGCTACACTGAAGCCGAGTGGGACAAGAAACTGACGACACGTGCCGGGCTGTTTGACGTCATTATTGACTCTGCGGCCGGCAAAGGCTTTGGCCGGCTCGTCAAAATAGCCAATTACGGTGCCCGCATCGGCATTTACGGCGGTACGACCGGCCCTATCGAAGGCCTTATCCCCCAAATTGTCTTTTGGAAGCAGCTCAATATCCTGGGCTCCACGATGGGCAATGCCCGTGAATTTGCCCGGATGCTGGATTTTGTCTCCAGGCACAAAATCAAACCCGTCATTGACAAAGTCTATCCGCTCAAGCAGGTCAATCGCGCCTTGAAGCGCATGCAGTCGGGCAAGCAATTTGGCAAAATCGTCATCCGGATAGAAGACTGAATCTCCTTATCTCCACCACTTTTCGACTTCCGGTCTGTTGGTGCGGCGGGCGGCGCATAACAGACCGGAGCGCTCAAAAAGCCGGGTAAAAAGCGCTTGTCAGCCGGCGGTAGCCTTCCGTATAGCTGCCATCCCGCCCATACATAATAAGGGCATCGGTCTGCTCATTGCCCACACTTCTGCCCCATTCCGACAAGATGCGTTCGGCGGGCTTTTCGGCCCGGGGATACATGACCAACCGGCGCCGGAGCGAAAGCCCGGCCGTACGGGCATGATGCGCGAAAGTCGCCATTTCGGGAGCCGGTAAAATCAAGCCGAAGCGCCCGTCGGGTGCCAGCAGCCGCGCCGCGGCTGCTGCCAGGTCTTGATACGAAAGTCCGATGGCATGCCGGGCGCGGTACATATCCTGCTTTTTGGCGGGGGTTCCCGCCAAAAAATAAGGCGGATTGCTGATGATGTAATCGTATCGTGCATCGGGCCGGAACTCCTGGATGGCGCCGTGATGGATCTCCAAACGGTCCCGCCAGGGGACGCGGTTGAAATTGGCCGCGGCTTGCGCACAGGCCTTTTCCGACACCTCGACTGCGTCAATGTGTGCGTGTTC
This sequence comes from Saprospiraceae bacterium, assembly GCA_027031185.1. Classification (GTDB taxonomy): domain Bacteria; phylum Bacteroidota; class Bacteroidia; order Chitinophagales; family Saprospiraceae; genus HyVt-613. The sequence continues at coordinate 379 of JALVEF010000413.1, read as the reverse complement.
ATTGCGCTGGGCGGCCATGAGTGCCAGCAGGCCGTTGCCCGCACCGATGTCGAGGATGCGGCGGGCGTTTGTCAGGCCGGCCCAGGCGCCCAGCAAGACCGAGTCACTGTTGACCTTGAATACATCGCCCCCGTGGACGAGTGAAAATTGCTTGAAACGGAATATCATCTCCGGCATCGGTCGTAACATTCTACACAAACCACTCGGCGGTCACGCCGAAAACTTGCTTAAAGGTAACTGTTTAGGTACCCACTGTTTTTGTGCTAAAATGCCCTTTTTGCACCTACCTTTGCCAAAATTTTCTCATGTAGCGCTGCTACACATCGAAAATTTTAGCTTCGGTAGGCACAAAAATGCCTATTTTATCCCTAAAAACAGG
>JALVEF010000412.1 GCA_027031185.1 Saprospiraceae bacterium | reverse complement strand
GCATACAAAACTATTTTTCTATCCAAAGGAATAGATAGCTTTTGTCTCATTGTAACTTTGTCATTCTTTGCCAGCTTTTCGAATGCTTGCACTTGAGTGAACAGCGGAGGATTATAAAAATCACTCAAATGTCTTTTGGTGATTTTTAATATGAAATAGTTGACAAAATGGCTGTGACTGATGAAAAAATCTACATTCCGGACGAGAAACCTGTGCAACAAGGAATTCTTAATATTGATTATTTCAAAAACAATGGGGGACTTAATAATACCCATCTTTTTAAGAAAAATAACAGGCACTGTGGAAATGAAGCACTTAGAGTATATGACGTTTCTATTATCTCTGTAGTTTTTCCTGTTTGCAATAAAGTATTGAAATATGAAGAGTAATTTGAAGAGCAACAACTTAACAGGATGTACGTTTCCGTCATCCTGTTCTAATAAGCTGTATGGGGATTCTACGAGTTCAAATGCACTTTTATCAATATTGTAAAGAGAGAAGACAGACTTCATATCTTTGGGGTTTCCCTTCCTTTTGACCTGGGGAGTAAGCAGTCTCACATCAATATTCTGCTGACTAAAGGCTTCACAGGATTTCATAATATGAACAGCATCTGACCTATTCTTACGCACATCACGGGGTGAGATGAAGGTTATAGATTTGATATATTCCTCTTTGCTCATTAGGGATTCAAAATTAAGAATTTTGGACAGAAAAATCAGCGATAGATGTACATATTTCAATAATCAATTTGTCTTCCAATTCAAAATACATTGGCAGGCATATCACCTTTCTTGAAATGTCGTATGCGATTGGTAAGTTACCGGTGGATGACGAAGGCAACTGATTGTATGGTTCAAATTCACTAATAAGTGGGTAGAAGTACCTGCGCCCAAATATATTCTTCTGTTGCAGGTAATAATAAAGCGCATCCCTTTCTTTGCCATAGACTGCACTTTCGACTAAAATGGGAAAATATCCATAATTGTATTGGACATTCTCTAAATCCTCATAACACCGAATGCCGGCAACATCTTTGAGCAGAGATTTATACAAAAGGGTCTTTTGCTTTCGATTAGCGATTTGTTGATCGATAGTTTCTAACTGTAAGAGTCCATAAGCGGCTTGTAATTCATTCATTTTGGCATTGATTCCCGGTCGCAAAACACGTACTTCATTCACAAAGCCAAAATTCCTTAACTGGCTCAATTTATTCTTCATCTCAGCTGTTCTACAAACGACAGCTCCACCTTCTATGGTATTATATACTTTAGTGGCATGAAAACTCAATATAGACAAATCCCCTTCTAGTAAAACAGATTGACCCCCTTGTTTGACCCCAAATGCATGAGCAGCATCATAGATAACTTTTAAACCATGCTTTTGGGCAATTCTCTGAATCTGAGCTGCCTTACAAGGCCGACCATAAACATGGACCGGGAGAATAGCAGTGGTTTTTTCAGTAATAGCTTCTTCTATTTTACCGGGGTCCAAACAAAAAGTATCCGGGTCAATATCAACAAATATTGGTTTGATATTATTCCACCATAAGGCATGAGATGTAGCGACAAAACTATAAGGAGTAGTGATAACTTCTCCCTCAATATTTAATGCATGCAATGCCGCTATCAAGGCTAAGGTGCCATTGGAATATAAGGATATATGTGGCACTTCGAGATAGTCGGCTAACTGATTTTCCAAAGTGGTCACAAAAGGGCCATTGTTAGTCAGCACCTTGGTTGACCATATCTCTTTGAGCAAATGATTAAAAGAATCCAAAGGTGGCATATGCGGCCTTGTAACAAACACCTTTGGATTTTTCTTTGATTGCATTTAAATTGTTGAATTAGCACAAAAAAACAAATGTATTGACTTGCAATTCTATGTGGATAAAGTGCAAAATTGATGCTTTTATGTTACTTAACTCTTCTTTTTATTAAAGTTTTTACAAAAAAGAGCGGCTGGAAAAGCCGCTCTTTTTTTGTAATAACTCATCACAACTCTTCCTAAGAAGAATTATTTACTTAATCAAAATCATTTTCTTGGTTGCGGTATAGTCTTCGGAGTCGAGTTGATAATAAATAACTCGTCCTTTTTCACCCAAGTCTTTAGAGGCCACGACCAATTTGTT
>JALVEF010000411.1 GCA_027031185.1 Saprospiraceae bacterium | reverse complement strand
GGCAATATGCTGGTCAAGCTCTCTGACCAAACGCCGCTCCATCAGGACAATTTTCTCAAATTGGCAGAGACGGGCTTTTATGATAGCTTGTTATTTCACCGGGTGATCAAGGGCTTTATGATACAGGGCGGCGATCCTTACTCCCGAAGTCAGGCGGGCCGCGTAGGTACCGGAGGGCCGGGTTATACGATTCCTGCCGAGTTCAATACGGACTTGTTGCATTTCAAAGGTGCCGTGGCGGCGGCCCGTACCAACAATCCGCAAAAGCGCTCTTCCGGTTCGCAGTTTTATATCGTACAGGGCAAGCCGGTGACCGATGCGATGTTGGATCGCATCGAACAGATGCGGGGCTTCTCCTATTCGCCGGCACAGCGCAAGCGCTATAAAGAGATGGGCGGGACGCCGCAGCTGGATATGGAGTACACGGTCTTTGGCTATGTCGTCAAGGGGCTGGATGTGATAGACCGGATTGCGGGGGTCCGGACGAACCGGTATGATCGCCCCGTGGAAGATGTTTGGATGGTCGTCAAAGTGGTGAGATAGTGAAGGCCCTGGGTATTGATATTGGTGGGTCATCCGTCAAAGGGGGGATCGTGGATTTGGAGCGCGGTGAGCTGGTCAGTGAGCGCTTCAAGGTCAAGACGGGCGCGATCCCGGCACCGCAGGTGCGCGTCCTGGACGCATTCGAAGAATTGATTCGGCATTTCAAGTGGACCGGGAAAGTAGGCGTGGGCTTTCCGGCGCTGGTGCGGGACCAGGTGATCCGGACGGCGACGAATGTGGACAAGGCCTGGGTAGGCTGTGACATCGGCAAAGTATTCGGCAAACGGGCGGGACTTCGGGTTTATGGCATCAATGACGCGGACGCAGCCGGCTTGGCGGAGGCTGTTTTCGGCAATGGAAGGCGTCATCCGGGTACGGTCTTATTGCTCACGCTGGGCACCGGCATCGGGTCGGCCTTGTTGCGCCAGGGCATACTGGTACCCAACACGGAATTCGGCCACCTGCAATTCAAGGGAGACACCGCGGAGGCGTACTGTTCGGTGCGGACCAAAGACCGGCTCGGTCTCTCCACAAAAAAATGGGCCAAGCGCCTGGATGCGTATTTGCATCATCTCGAATTATTGCTGGCACCGGACCTGATTTTGCTTGGCGGCGGCATCAGCCGCAAGTTTGACAGCTTTGCCCGCTATCTCACAGTGACGACTGAAGTGCGCCCGGCTCAAATGCACAATATCGCGGGTATCGTGGGGGCGGCTATGGTCACCCGGAAGAAGTGGCGCCCGTCGTAAGTGGAATATATACTCGTTACGAACAGGTTTGGGACTTGGGAATATCGAATACCGATTAACGAATGAAGATTTGAGAAGTGGGCACTTCGACTAGCTCAGGGATTCCTTCTAAAATCTCAAATCTGGGCTTCGACAGGCTCAGCCCAGGTGTTCCTGGCTTCGACAAGCGCTTGCCCTGAGCTTGTCGAAGGGCAGCTCAGGTGTTCGATATTCAATCGTCCCAAAACAAATCGCTTTGGGTATAAATCTACGGCCACGGATACACAGGGACGGGAGCGTATTCATTTCCTCTCAATCGAATAGCACTTTTTGAAGTAGAGACTATCATCGGAGCTCCAGCTGTCACATTCGGATGCGGTTTCGGGTATTACAGTCGAAATTACCATTTATTAACCCAAGTGCAACCTAATACCAGAATTCATCCGGCCGGAAGAAATGCGGGTAGTTTTGTTGCCTAAAAAAATGAAACCATGAGGAAGAGCATGTCAGTAATGTTGATGGGCCTGCTGGCCTTGACAGCGCTGCTGTTTGTGGCGTGTAACAAGGATAACCCTGAGCCCAAGCCCAGAGCTGATTGTACCGATTTTACCGTGACTGTTGTGCTCCAGGGGAATGAGTACTTGGTGGCAGTTCCGGCCAATGGGACGGCGCCTTACACCTTTGCCTGGGCAGACGGTAGCACCGATGACAGCCTTCAAATAAATCCTTCCATGGCCGGCACTTTTGCCGTTACAGTGACCAGCGCGGATGGATGTACGGCTTCAGATACATTTGAAATCACTGTTGATCCTTGTGCTGATTTCTATGTATCCATTACCCGGCAGGATTCTATGTTGGTCGCCGAAGCATCTGGCGGTACGCCACCTTACGTGTATTTATGGTCCAACAGCCAGGCGCAAAGTACAATTGTGCCGGGGGCGGATGGTACTTATGGCGTAACTGTCACGGATGCCAATGGCTGTACAGTTGCCGACTCCTATACGTTTGTTGCCGACCCTTGTGCCAATTCAAACCTGACCGTCAGCTTGCAATACAGCTCCAATCCGGCAGGGAATGTGCTCATAGCAATTCCTTCCGGTGGTGTGGCGCCGTACGCTTATTCCTGGAGTAATGATCCAAACAATACGGAAATGTGGTCTCCGGCAAATGAGCCTGGTACCTATGTGGTCGTCATCACCGATGCCAATGGCTGTACAGCTACGGCCTCATACACGGTACCCGCGGGTTGTGATGGTTTTGCAGTAGATATTGTCAGAGACAGCAGTATTACCACCAGTATCCACTTTGATGCAGTGATTTCGTCCGGTACTGCGCCTTTCAGCTATGAGTGGGGAGGATTCGGTAGTGGCACGGAAAGCTACGTGGATATACCTCTGGGTACATCCGGCCCTATTTCGGTTACGGTCACCGATGCGAATGGGTGTATTGCATCGGATAATGACCAATTCTGATAGAAAGATGGCACTTCGTTTTGTTGGTTTAGATACCATGTAATTGTTTAGGTGCTCCTGTTTTTGGCACAAAAACAGGAGCACCTAAACAGTTACAAAATGCTTATCTTATCCCAAAAGTCAAAAGCACCTGAATAATTACTCTTTTCTTGAAATTGCTTTGGAGCAACAATGGAAATTCAAATGATCACATGGAAGTAGCCCATAGTCTAATACAGGCTTGCGTAAGGCAAGAGCGTGCTGCTCAAAAAGAGCTTTACTTAAAATTGTTGCCCTATCTGCGGGCGGTGGCCGACAGATATTTGAAAGATACTTCTTTTACGAAAGACGTGCTGCAGGAAAGCTTCGTCAAAATTTTTCGGAATATTCACAAATATGAGGCCGGCAAAGCGCCACTAAAAAATTGGGCGGCCAGAATTGTCATCAATACCAGTATCAATTACAACGAGCGAGTCGTGGATACGCATACAGAAGAGTTGATTATCGAACTTCACGAAGCCGCTGCCGGCCGGCCGGTGGAGCAATTGCCGGACAGTACCTTGTTGTCCATACTGAAGAAGATGCCCAAGGGCTATTTTGAAGTTTTTAACCTATTTGTGATTGATGGTTATAGCCACAAGGAAATCTCTTCTATGCTTGGTATTTCAGAGGCCCTTTCGCGAAAAAAATTGTCCCGTGCACGAATCTGGCTTCACAAAGCCTACTCACTCTCCCTGACAAACACAAAAAAATAAAAACCATGGAAAAGGAATATAAAAAACGGTTCGAGAAAAGAATAATGGACAACTCCGACTTTGATGTGGATGGCTTGTGGAATGCTATCGCGGAGGATCTGGATAAGGATGCAAAGCCTTCCACTCCGGTCAAAAGCTTCCAAAAGCTATTTAAGTATTTGGGATTAGTATTGATTTTGTTCGTGTTTGGCGGAGTGGGAGTAATGTATCTCTTCAGGTCAAATACCTCCCGCGATCTGATGATTACACCACATAATCTTTACGAGTCCGGTAGTGCGCAAACCACCAAAACGAAAAAGCGAGAAGCAGGGCACCTCGCCAAACAGAAAGTACTCCCCCGGCGTCCCCCGGCTTCCACAGATTCTTCCACGAAAAGCCTGTTTTCGGAAAAGTACATATCGTCCATTAACCGGCCAGGAATACAATCTGTCATCGCGAATACCAACGCGCACCGGACGGTTAGTAATGAAAATCGTTCATCTGCCGTCAGAAAATTAAAAGACGAAACATCGGGTTCGCCCTTTCCAAAATCCCAAAATGCAGACATTTTTGTCACGGACCACAGCCGACCCGTCGCATGGGATACAATACCGGACGCTTTACAATTAATTTCCAGCCTTCCATCCGATCCCGATAAACCAAAATCTCCATCAACATCCGGAAGGCCCTTCCGCAATGAAATGCAAATGCAACAACCAAATCGGCCAACGGTGCCCCCACATCCCCCGGGAGCGCACCTGCCTCCCAAAGCACCCGAGTCAGCAGGTGCTGACAATAGCTCAGTCGAACCACAAAACCGGCTTTCCGAAACTGCGGATTCATCGTGGTCAATAGCCGGCTACCATAACCGTCGAGCGGCGGATACCGATGAATCCTTAGACCAACAGCCGGTCGGCATAAACCAAAACAATAATCCAATTGACTCCTTGGACCAGGGACAGGGCGCCATGCTGGCTATCAATGCTTCCACAACACGAAGTCTTCACTGGACAGTTCGTCCGACGGCCGGTACCAATAAAACCCTTCTCTACTTCAATACCCGAGATGATGTGGCCGGGCTTCGCAACAACCATGAAAAAGGAAGCTGGGGAAGCTTCTATGGGCTTAATATTGGCTTGGCCTGGAAGGATCGTTTTGTTCTGAGTAGCGGATTGGAATATCATATTCTTTGGTCCAGGTTGGATTATACTCAGCAGACGACTTGGATACAGGACAGCGTTCTGCAAGAAGTAGTCCTCAATCTGAATGGCGAGGTGGTCGGTATCACTTATGGCAGCCGAACCCGGTCTGTCACAACGCAAACAATCTGGAATAATCGCTTCCAGATATATCGGGTACCACTTGAAATCGGCTATCAGCACCATCTGAAACACTGGATATTGGGGGCCCAAATGGGAGCCGTCTTCAATTTTACGATATCTCAAAAAGGAAAGACATTTAATCAGGAAAAAGCCATTGCGGACTTCTCCCGGACGGACTCCTTTGCGCCTTTCAAAGCATTTCAAATTGGTTGGCGATTAAGTCCGGTTGTGGGCTATCGCCTGTCCGGTCGTACAACTCTTCTCCTGGAGTCCAAATGGACAGGGTATAAAGGACGCACAGCAGATGTGCAGGAACTGGGGTTTGGTCTGAGTCTCGGTGTAAACTTTTGGTAACTGTTATAGGTGCTCCTGTTTTTAGGGATAAAATAGGCATTTTTGTGCCTACCGAAGCTAAAATTTTCGATGTGTAGCAGCGCTACATGAGAAAATTTTAGCAAAGGTAGGTGCAAAAAGGGCATTTTAGCACAAAAACAGCGGGTACCTAAACAGTTACAACTTTTGAGTGTGTGAGCTCAAAGCAGATGACGGCCAAGGAACAGAGCGAAGCCTGCATCACTGTACATCGTTCCGCATTTACTTGGCTTTGTCCGGAAGTATTGGCCTAACCACTGCCCGGTCATATCACAGGTAAGTATGAGTTGGACGTGGTGGAAATGTTAGGCATATCTGTTGGCTAGGGCAAATAGGTGCGGGGATGCGCAAATTTCGGTTTCGGACGGGCGGATAGCTTACCGTAATCTTTCCGGCTTATCTCCGGCGCCGGCTTCGACCAGCTTGAGAAATTCTTGTTCGTCAATGATCTGCACGGTGCCGAGTTCGCGGGCCTTGCGGAGTTTGGAGCCGGCCTTTTCCCCGACTACGAGGATGTTGAGATGTTTGGAGACTCCGCTCAGGTTTTGGGCACCTGCCTTTTCTGCGAGTTTTTGAGCCTCGGTGCGCGTCATGTGCTGCAGGGTGCCGGTAAAGAGGATGGTCCTGCCGGCGAGGGGGCCGGATGAGATGACGACCGGGCGGTCGTCATCGGTCTGTTTGAGATTGACGCCCAATGCCTCGAACGAGGCCAGGAGCCGGTCGGTGCGGGGCCGGTGGAAAAAGTCATGGATGCTCTGTGCCATGATGGGCCCTACGTCCTTGATGGCGGTAAATTGTTCGATAGTCCACTGTTGCAATTCGCGGAGATGGCCGACGTGGGCGGCGATGGTTTTAGCCGCTTTGAGACCGACGTGGGGGATGCTCAACCCGAACAAGAGCCGGTAGATGGGATTAGTTTTGGACGCCTCGATGGCGCGGCGCAGGTTTTCGACAGACTTGTCGCCGAAGCCGTCGAGTGCGCGGATCTTGTCGTAGGGCAGTTTGTAGATGTCGTCAAAGTCGTGGAGCCACTGCAATTGGTAAAATTTCCGGACTTGAGATTCGCCCATGCCGTCAATATCCATGGCATCCTTGGAGACGAAGTGAATGAGCCGCTGGACGACTTGTTCGGGGCAGTCGTAGTTGGGACACCGCCAGACGGCTTCGCCCTCCTTTTTTACCAGCGGCGTGTGGCAGACGGGGCATTCGGAGGGGAAGCGGATGGGGCGAACGTGGTCATCGCGCAGGTCGGGCAGGGATTTGACGATGTAAGGGATGACTTCGCCGGCCCGCTCAATGATGACTCTGTCGCCGATGCGGATGTCCTTAGAGCGGATGAAGTCTTCATTGTGAAGGGACACTGACGAGATGGTGACGCCGGCCAGTTCGACGGGTGTGACCTTGCCGACGGGCGTGATGGCGCCGAGTTTGCCGACCTGAAACTGTACGTCTTCGAGCGTGGTGACGGCTTGTTTGGCTTTGAACTTGAAGGCAATGGCCCAGCGCGGGTGGTGGGCGGTGGCGCCGCACTTCTCTTGCAGGTCCAGGCGATTGACTTTGATGACCAGGCCGTCTATTTCGTAGGGGTAGGCCTCGCGCCGGGCTTCGGCATCCGCGCAGTATGCGATGACTTCCCGGATGCCGATACAGGTTTTGATAAAGTCATGGGGGACGAGGAAGCCGATATCTGACAAGAAGTGGAGGACTTCGCCATGTGTATCAAAGTACCGGCGGACACCGGTGCCGTTTTGGCCTTCGGCAAAGGTGAGTTGATAGACGATGCAGTCCAGTTTGCGGGCAGCCGTTTCTTTCGGGTCTTTCATGCGCAGGGCGCCGGCGGCGGCGTTGCGGGCGTTGGCGAAGAGGTCAAGGCCCTGTTGTTCACGGTCCCGGTTGAGTTGGGCGAAGTTGTCTTTGCGGATGATGCCTTCGCCGCGCAATTCGGCTTTGGTGATTCCTTTGGCAGAGAAGTGGGCGCGAAGGGGCAGGGAGGTGATGGTCTTGACGTTGTTGGTGATGTCGTCGCCTTCGATGCCGTTGCCGCGGGTGGTGCCGCGCACGAGGATGTTGTTTTCGTAGAGCAGGCCGAGCGAGGAGCCGTCGAATTTGGGCTCAACGATGTATTCGATGGGACCGGCTTCGCCGGTGAGTTTGCGCACCTGGCGGTCAAAGTCGTTGAGGTCGTCCGGATGGTAGCTGTTTTCGAGTGAGAGGAAAGGCGTGAGATGCCTGGCGGTCTTGAAATCGGCGCTGAGGTCGGAACCGATGCGCTGGGTGGGGGAGTCGGGTGTGATCAGTTCGGGGTGCTCACTTTCGATTCGCTGCAAGATTTTGTACAGCCGGTCATAGTCATAGTCGGAGATGACAGGGTCGTTTTTCACGTAGTAGCGCCACTCGTGGTAATGGAGAATACGTCTCAGAGCAGGCAGGTCATCAGGGCCGACGCGGTCGGGATGAGCCAAAAACTTATTGCCGATTTCGATGAGTTGTTTTTCCGGTACGCCTTGATACATGGCAAATGGGTTTAGGGTACAAAAATGCCGCTTTTTGTCTTTCGCCGACTAAAATGTCGGGGAAAACTTGCTTTGTTCAACTCCAAATGGTTTTGTCGTGTGAATAGGTAGGAAAGCAGCTTTGGGCTTGCTTTGCTTCGTCATGCCATGCCTGCCCTGCTTTTCAGGGCTTTGGTCCTGAAAGGCCTCTATATCTTCTTGCCCGTTTCAGGGCAAAAGCCTTAGATATTCATCTCTTCGCTGACAATTTTTTTGTATAACAAAGCCATTCCGAATTAAATAATGACAAATTTCGAATTGGGGGACTCAACGGGGCTATTGGCCACTGACAGACGAGCCGTGGTCCCGGACATTAGGTTTTGCCTTTTTACGAAAATAGTCGTACCTTTGTCGGCCATAAAAAACGGGCACGGGTGGTCAGTCAGCACACGCCCAATTCCCCAAACCAAATACACTGTCAGAATGGAAATCCAGCACTATTTGGAGCACACCTGGCTGAAAGCCGATACGACGCCGGACAAGATCCGTCAGATTTGTCAAGAGGCACTTGATTATGACTTTAAGGGCGTGTGCATCCCGCCCTACTATGTAAAGGAAGCCAAGGCTTTGCTGAAAGATTCGAATGTTAAGGTGGTGACAGTAGTCGGATTTCCAATGGGATATTCCACCACCGCTGCTAAGGTCGAGGAGATCAAGCGGGCCATCAACGACAAAGTGGACGAACTGGATGTTGTCATCAATGTGGCGGCGATCAAATCCGGCAATTGGGACTTTGTGGAGAGTGACGTGGAGCGGATGACGATTGTGGCCCACATGGCAGATAAGCCGCTGAAGCTGATCGCGGAAGTGGGATTCTTGACGGACGAGGAATTGAAGAAGGCCTGCAATGTGGCGACCATGTTTTCGGTGGACTATTTTAAGACTTCCTCGGGCTATACGGGTGTGGACACCACGCCGGAGATGATAGCCAAAATACGTGGGCTGCTGGCTGAAGACGTCAAAATCAAGGCGTCGGGTGGTATTAGAGACTATGCCACGGCTCGCGCCGTTATTGATGCAGGCGCGGATCGCATCGGCAGTTCGTCCTGTATCAAAATCATCGAAGAAGCAAAAGCGACAATGTGAGCGCAAAGTATTTTTGGACAGGTCTCGTTTGGGTGGCGGCCGTGCTTACCGCCCGGGGGCAAATTACCATTCAGGAAGACTATCCCATTGATCAAATGGTAGCCCGCTATGTGTCCTACAATCGGGCGCATCCGTTTGTAGCGGGATGGCGTATCCAGGTATCAGCCTCGACGGAGCGATACAAAGTACAAGCTGATTATGAGCGTTTTACGAGTCTGTTTCCCGGCATACCGGCAGAATGGAGCCATGAGAATCCGTTTTACAAGCTGCGAGCCGGTGCCTATCAGACCAAGCTGGAAGCCCTGGCCGCCGTCCAACCTGTCAAGGCATACTTCAAGATGGCCTTTCCTGCCTATGACAGGCATATACCGGTCAGTGAAATATTGAGGACAAGCGAATAGCACCAAGCACCCCCTCTATATGGCAAAATCGCGGGTAGGCAAACCAGACATGGTATTGACATGGTTGTATTTAACCCTGGTGCTGCTGGGTTGGGTGCTGTACTATTCCGTCACGTACGATCCGGACCGCACGACGTCGGTGTTTGACCTGTCGCAGGGTATTGGGAAAGAGACTCTGTGGGTGGGGCTGGCACTGGTCACCTTTTTTGTGATTCAGATGATGGATGTGCGTATCTGGTCAGGCTTTGCCTTTGTACTCTACGGTATCGGCCTTTTGCTGTTATTGGGCGTATTGTTTTTAGGTACCAATATTAAGGGGGCTACATCGTGGTACAGTTTTGCCGGCATTTCCTTTCAGCCGTCCGAATTTGCCAAATTCGGTACGGCGCTGGCCGTCTCGTCGCTGCTGGCAGGACCTTCAGAAGATATGCGTCAAAGCCGGACGCGCTGGTTGGCTCTGGCGATTATTGCGTTACCAATGCTGTTGATATTGTTACAGCCGGATGCCGGATCGGCTTTGGTGTTTACTTCGTTTTTCATTCTGTTTTATCGCAAGGGCTTGCCTGCGCAGTTGTATGTCATAGGCTTTGTGTTAATAGCTCTTTTCATATTGAGTTTGGTATGGGATACATACGCCCTGAGTTTGGTGATTTTAGGCTTGGGGCTGATGGTAACTGCCAACCGCCAGGATACGGGGCTATTGACAGGCTATGTGCTGCCGGCCGGGGCGCTGTTGCTCGGCTTGTTTTTTCCACACTCCAAATGGGCTGCACTGCCGCTTGCCGCGCTGGTGCTTTGGCGCATTTGGAGCTATCTGGCTACCGGCCATATCAAAAGGTTAATGGCGCATTCGGTCATTGTCGGGCTTGCCTTGGGTGTGGTATTCGGGGCGCGCTTTTTTTACGACCACGTATTGGAACCCCATCAGCAGGAGCGCATCAACGTTTGGCTCAATCCGTCCAAATGTGATCCGCGCGGCTCGCTATACAATGTATTGCAGTCGAAAATGGCCATCGGCTCCGGTGGCCTGATGGGCCGCGGGATGCTCAAAGGGGAATTGACACGGTTGAACTATGTCCCGGAGCAGTCCACGGACTTCATCTTCTGTACCATTGGTGAAGAGCACGGCTTTATCGGCACATCCATCACGATCCTGGTGTATTTATTTTTTGTGCTCCGCTTGCTGTCTTTGGCCGAACGGCAGCGCTTTTCTTTTGCAAAGAATTATGGTTATGCCCTGGCGGGCATATTGTTTTTTCACTTTCTGATCAATATCGGGATGACGATGGGATTGTTTCCCATCATCGGTATCCCGTTGCCGCTGGTCAGCTACGGTGGTACGTCGCTCCTCATGTTTACGATTATGATTGCCGTCATGATCAAGCTGGACGCCAGCTATCATCGCGCCGTGTAGCCGATTAGGCTCATCAACCGGTACAAAAAAGCCTGCCCCGCAGCAAGGAGGCAGGCCATCAAAACAAAACGAAAAACCAATTCTTAAGGCTATTCACGGAGGATAACGTCAAATTCCTTGGTCTTACCACGCCGGTTGACGACTATTTTTAGCTGATCGCCGACATTTGATTCGCCGATGATGCCCATCAATTCAGGTACATCTTTTATCTCCTTTCCGTTGACCTCCACAATGACATCGTCCGGCAAAAGTCCGGCCAGCTGAGCCGGACTGCCCGGGACGACCTCCTGAATATAGGCCCCTTGATGAACTTTCACATGCAGCTCGTCGGCCAGGTCGCTGTCCATGTCGCTTACCTTGACCCCGATACGTCCTCGTCTGGACTTGCCGTATTTGATCAAATCGTCCGCTACGCGCGTGACAATATTGACGGGGATGGCGAAGGAATAGCCCGCATACGCACCGGTAGGCGATGCGATAGCGGTATTGATCCCGATCAGCTCGCCCCGCGTATTGACCAGCGCACCGCCACTGTTGCCCGGATTGACGGCTGCATCTGTCTGGATGTAGGACTCCAGCCCTCCATCTTTGTCGCGCATGTGCAGGCTGCGTCCCTTGGCACTCACAATGCCGGCCGTAACCGTGGAAGTCAACTCAAAGGGATTGCCGACGGCCAATACCCAGTCGCCCACCTGCACATCGTCTGAGTTGCCGATGCGGATGGCCGGCAGGTCATCGGCTTCTATCTTTAATACGGCCAGGTCCGTCTTTTCATCCCTGCCGATCACCGTGGCGCGGTATTTTCTGTTGTCGTACAAGGTCACCTCTACCTCGTCGGCTATATCCACGACGTGGTTGTTGGTGATGATAAAGCCGTCTTTGCGATAAATAACGCCTGAGCCTACGCCGATTTGCGGTACAATGCGCGTGCCGAATGGAAAACCGCGACCAAATAGACCGAAGGGATCAAACTCACTCTGCCTGATGGCCGCCGTCGTCTTGATGTGGACCACCGTTTTCATAGAGTTTTTGGCGGCCTCCCGGAAGTCATTTGGCAGATAGCTCGCCCCGTGATAAGCGGTCAATCGGGCAGACGCCTCCGAAATGTTTTCGGCTTCTTGATTATTGTGGTTGTGACGTGAAGGAGAGAAAAGCAAGACACCACCGAGGACAATGAGCCCTCCAAGGATACCTGACAGTGCATGTCCCAAAAGTCGCGTTCTCATTTTACGTCAAATTTTACGAAAAAATGTAACTGTTTAGGTGCTCCTGTTTTTAGCGCAAAAACAGCGGGGGCCTAAACAGTTACGAAAAAATTAGGTCCCAACGGGCTATTTCCCAACGCTTGCACGGCGTCTCAAGTTTTGGCCACTGACTTTTTAACAGCGCTTTTAACGTTTATTAACAGTTTCTTAAGAAACTGTTTTGGCCGGGTATTTGCATCCAATTTCTGTGTCCCCCGTCAGGCAAAACCGCGACCATGACACACGCTCTACAAGATCAATATTTTATCCGGCCCCGGACCCAACTGGAAGAGACTTTGCTGCGTACGCCGGAGCTGCGCCGGGGGCTTCAATGGGCGCATGCGGCCGTGGGACATCCCGAACCGACAGTCGCTCATCACGTCCGCGCTGTATTGCGCAATGTGGACCGCGCCGCCGTGGACGCACGCGACAGGGAGCGGCTCCGACTGGCGGCCATTGTCCATGACAGTTTCAAATATCTGGCACATCGCCTTGGCCAACCACACGGCTTATTGGCGCGCCGCTTCCTGGAGTCTTACACCGATGACGTGGTTTTGTTGGAATTGGTGGAGTGGCACGACGAAGTCTATCTCGCCTGGCGTCTCGGCTACCATCACAATGATTTTGTACTGGCCCGCCGGCGACTGGATATGGTGATCCGGCGCTTTGGGGATGAGATTTCGTTTTATCACCGGTTTTTCGTTTGTGACACCTTCGCCGGTGACAAAAATCCCAAGGTCGTCCACTGGTTTGAATCCATCCTCGGCATCCTCCAAGTTGAAGTAAGTTGAATGTTGGCACGTTGAAATTGCTTCGCGTTGAATACGCTCCTGCCGGGGCGTGTTGAACTTGCCCCGCACTTACTTGCTTTGCTTGATTTTGGCTTTGGTCCTTCCGCACAGGCTTATCGTATGATGAAGGCCATTTACTCCGCACTAAGGGCAAGTATGTGCGGGACGTTGAATACTTCGTGTTGAATCGCTGTCGCGTTGAATTGCCCCGCACTTACTTGCTTTGCTGGATTTTGGCTTTGGTCCTTCCGCACAGGCTTATCGTATGATGAAGGCCATTTACTCCGCACTAAGGGCAAGTATGTGCGGGACGTTGAATACTTCGTGTTGAATCGCTGTCGCGTTGAATTGCGCTCCTGTCGGAGCGCGTTGAATACTTTGTGTTGAATGGCACCCACCGCTACCCCGTCTCAATCCTATCAACGCGACTTGTGATGAGCTTGTCGAATCAAGCGTTGAACCCGTTTACCTTTGACCCTGGACCTTTGGTCGCTGAGCGATGCCCTGAGTGAAATCGAAGGGCGAAGTCGAAGCGGGACCATCAAACCGTAATTGCGGGCCGTTGAATATTCCGCCGTAACGGTTTAGGTGCTCCTGTTTTAGCACAAAACAGCGGGTGCCTAAACAGTTACAATTCCCTACCTTTGTACTGACAAGCGCCCCACATGTCTCGATTGCACAAACTGCGGAAACAATTACAAACCGAGGTGGATACTGCCTATCTGTACGAGGTTCTCGCCACGAAAGAAAAGAACGAAGATCTCAAAGATATCCTCCGCCAGATGGCACGCATCGAGCTGCGCCATGCCCGGAATATGCTCAAACTCATCAGAGAAGAATCGGGCCGCGACCTATCCCTGCCACCGCCTTCCCGGCGTGTCAAACTCAAAGTTAAACTGGCCGAATGGATCGGCTATGACTTCATCCTGTCCGACTTGCTGACCCTGGAACGAGACCTGTCACAGGCTGTCATCACCGAAAAACTCAAGAAAGGCAAACCACTCGACGGAATGGAAGCCAATCACCTGCGCATCCTGGACAATGTATCCCTGAAATCCGGCCTGACCGGTGACTCTCTCATCAAACTCGAAGGCCGCCACAAGTCCGTCGGAGGCAATGCGCTCCGCGCTGCTGTCCTCGGGGCCAACGATGGCCTGGTGTCCAATATGAGCCTGATCATGGGCGTGGCCGGTGCCATCCAGTCCAATCGCGAGATCGTCATCACCGGCTTTGCCGGCCTGCTGGCCGGTGCCATATCCATGGCCCTGGGCGAGTGGCTGTCCGTGCGCAATTCCCAGGAACTGTTTGACCGCCAAGTGGCCATCGAACTCGAAGAGCTCGAAATGTCACCCGAAGAAGAGATGCTGGAGTTGGCCCTCATCTACCAAGCCAAAGGCATCGAAAAAAACAAGGCGGAAGAGATGGCCCGCGAAGTCTTCAAAGACAAGAAAGTGGCGCTCAACACCCTCGTCAAAGAAGAACTGGGCTTTGACCCCGATGAGCGCAAGGATTCGGCGTGGGAGGCGGCCATCACCTCCTTCCTGCTCTTTACCGCCGGTGCCATCATTCCGCTCATCCCGTTTTTGATCACCTCCGGCCGGTCGGCTATTATTTGGAGTATGGTATGCAGCGTGCTGGGCCTGTTTGCCATCGGTGCGATCATTACCTTATTTACGGGCAAATCGGTCTGGTTTTCCGGTATGCGTCAAGTGGTCTTTGGCCTGGTGGCGGCCGGCATCACTTACGGTATCGGCCGGTGGATAGGTGTTTCCGTACTTGGCTGACCCGGTGCGAGGCGGGGAGAAAAGAAAAGTTTGCCCGGCTGTCGCCGGGCGGGGTGGGGGCGGCGGTGTGTTTGCCACAGTCTTGCCGGCCGCTAAACTGTCACCGGTCGAAACTGTTACATCTGTATGCGAATATCCGTTTTCAGGCGAGCCCACTTCAATGCGGCGCACCGTATCTACAATCCCAAATGGTCGGACGAGGAGAATCGCCGCGTCTTTGGCCCCTGTGCGCATACCAATTTTCACGGCCACAACTACGAGTTGGTGGTCAAGATCACAGGCGAGGTCAATCCAGACACCGGTTATGTCATGGACATCAACAAACTGAAGCAAATCATCAAAACCGAGATCGAGGACCGCTTCGACCACAAAAATCTCAATCTGGACGTACCCGAGATGCAAGGCCTGATACCGACCGCCGAGCACATCTGTTTCACGATATGGAAGATATTGCGCGCTCACATTGACGAAAAGTTGGACTTGTCCGTGCGCCTGTACGAGACGCCGCGCAACTTTGTGGAATATCCGGCATGAGCGGCCGACTGCCTCCAATCGCCGGCGCTATCTGAGGACGGGCGTCCTCAGATAGCGCCGGCAGGGCCTCTACCCATGAGTGGGGCCTGGCGATGCCGGTGACTTTTTCACTCCCGCAAAACAAGGATTTGAGCGGCAAAGCGTTAAGATGCTTATGAGCTTTTTTGTACGAATTACATTCCTGTTGACTGCCTTCTTGCTGACCGGCTGCACCGTCCTGACCGGGCAAAAGAAATTCACTACCCGCAAGACCACGAGTGCCAAGGCGCTGGCTCTCTACAAGTCGGGCACCGAGGCACTCAACCGCCGCGAATACGACAAAGCGCTGACCTATCTGAATCGTGCCTTGCGCAAGGATGCGCGCTTTGTGGATGCCCTCATCCGCATCGGGCAGGTGCACCACCAACTCGAACATTGGGACCAAGCCGAACAGGCCTATCGCCGCGCACTGGACCTGGCCCCCGACTATAAGCCGGTACTCTACCTGTCGCTGGCAGATATCGCCATGGCGCGCCGCCAATACGAACAAGCCATTCGCCTGCTTCAAAAGTACATCCACCATCCCCGGGCCCAAGCAAAGAGAATTGAGATAGCGCGCCGCAAGCTGGCAAACGCGCGTTTCTCCGCGGATGCCATAAAGCATCCGCAACCTTTTCATCCCAAAAACCTGGGCCCGCATATCAATACCAAATGGCCCGAGTACCTGCCGTCTTTCACCGCCGATGAGCAGTTTGTCATCTTCACGCGCCGCGTCAACGGCCAGGAAGACTTTTACATCTCCCGCCGCGATTCCACCGGCCGATTCGGTCCGGCACGCCCGCTTACCGACATCAATACGCCCGAAAATGAAGGCGCCCAGTGCATCTCCTCCGACGGTCGCCATCTGGCGATGACCGTATGCGGGCGCAACCGCACACTCTATGGCAGTTGTGACCTGAATATCACCCACAAACGCCACGGTAAGTGGCAGGCCTTGCGCAATATCGGCGCACCGGTCAACTCACCTTATTGGGACGCCCAGCCCTGCTTCTCCGCCAATGGCGATGCGTTGTATTTCGCCTCCGACCGTCCGGGCGGAAAGGGCAAACGTGATATCTGGGTCTGCTACCGGAAAAAAGACGGCCACTGGAGCACACCGGAAAACCTCGGCGACTCCATCAACACGCCGGGCAACGACCAGGCCCCCTTCATCCATCCCGATGGCCAAACACTCTACTTCATGTCGGACGGCCATCCGGGCATGGGCGGCTCGGATCTCTTTATGAGTCGCCGCCGGCCCGACGGCCAATGGGGCCGGCCCGTCAATCTGGGCTACCCCATCAACGACCGCGGCAATCAGGGCGCCCTGGTCGTCAGCCTGGACGGCAAGACGGGTTATTTTGCCGGGCCGAAAGCATCGGCGCAGCCCGGCGATTATTTTGGCGGGGCCATTGATATCTTCTCATTTGAGATGCCGCCCGCGTTGCGTCCCCGCCCCGTCACTTACGTCAAAGCTGTGGTACTGGATGGGCGGACACAGAGGCCTGTCGCGGGCGCGCGGGTGGAATTGACCGATCTCAAGTCCGGTCATAAGGCCGCCGACTTGGTGACGGACGAGCAAGGCCGTTTCTTGTGCGTGCTGGCGCGGGGACGTTACGGCATGCAGGTGGACAAAGAACAGTACCTGTTTTTTTCCCGCAACTATGTGCTGACGGACGACAACTCGCTGGCCAAGCCCTATACGCTCACCGTACACTTGCAGCCGATACCGGCTGACACGGACAGCCGGCCCGCCGTCACGGTGCTGCGCAACGTCTTTTTCGACAGCGGGTCGGCCACACTCAAGCCGGAGTCCTATTTTGAACTCGCCAAACTTGTCGAATTGTTAAAAGCCAATCCCGGCCTGCGCATCCGCATCAACGGGCACACGGACAATGTGGGATCCGATGCCGACAATCTCCGGCTCTCGGAAGCACGTGCCAAGGCTGTCTATAACTATCTGGTGCGCGAGGGCATCGCTGCCGACCGGCTCGCCTATAAGGGATTCGGCGAATCCCGCCCCATCGCCCCCAACGATACGGAAGAAGGCCGCCGGCTCAACCGCCGCACCGAAGTGGAAACCATCCAAAACATACCAAAGTGAAAATTTTGAACTTTATCGTCCTGCTGCCGGTCCGCTTTTACCGCGCCGCCATATCGCCGCTCATCGGCTCCAACTGCCGCTACCGGCCTACATGCTCGCAATACATGATAGACGCCGTGCAAGAGTGGGGCGCTTTCAAAGGGATTTGGCTCGGTATCAAACGCATCAGTCGCTGTCATCCGCTGGGTGGCCATGGCTGGGATCCGGTTCCCAAGCGCCGGAAGGAGGACGACACACCAGCCTGAAATTTCGTAACCCGTGTGACAAATCAAGATGCAACGATACAAGCAATTTTTACGTTTTGGGAAAAAACAATAACTTTGGGAGTGCTACGCGTGGCGGCCCCTGGTGGCACGCGGAATCATGCCCGTTTTGGCGGCCCGGCTTTTGGTAATAATTGTACTTTTCCGCCCAAAATGGTCATCTAAAACTAAAATTATGAATCAGAAGTTCTTCTCTCTTCTTTTGCTGTTGTGCCCGGTGTGGCTTTTGGCTCAGGCCACGGTGGATGATGCCGCCGCCGACCAGATAGCCCGGGCCTATCTTGTGGACCATGCCAAAGTGTGGCAATTGACGCAGCGGGATATCGGTGATCTCGTTCTCGCGGACCGTGTTTACTCCAAGCACAACGGCGTCTGGTCTTTGTATTACAACCAACGCATACACGGTATTCCCGTCTTTAATGCGATGTACAATGCTTCCGTGCTCCCCACCGGCAAGGTCATCCTGGCCAATAACCGCCTACTACCTCATGCGGAATCCCGGACATCCGCTACCCAGCCCGTCTTACAAGCGCAGGACGCCTTAAAAAAGGTACTTGCGCATTTTGGCCTGCCGACCGAAACCGGGCGTCCCAAAATGATAGAAGGAAACAAATATGTCTTTGACAAGGCCGGCCGATCGGTCATTGATATTCCTGTCCGGCTGGTCTATTTCCCGCAGGGTGAGAAGCTTCGCCTGGCATGGGATGTACTGATTCAGCCTCCGGGCCGGGACGGTTGGTTTATAGAAGTGGATGCTTTGACCGGCGAGCTCTTCCACAAGCAAAATATGACCTTACACTGTCACTTCGAGCCCGGTCAATATCGTCGCGCGGCACCACGCTGCCTTGATGAAGCGGCTGCACCTGCCGCGGCGCCGGCTCAGAGCCAGCTCGGCGACGGCGCCTCTTATCGCGTCTT
Source organism: Saprospiraceae bacterium (assembly GCA_027031185.1). Lineage (GTDB taxonomy): Bacteria > Bacteroidota > Bacteroidia > Chitinophagales > Saprospiraceae > HyVt-613. The sequence goes on along the minus strand of JALVEF010000411.1, from coordinate 6,285 downwards.
TCCCTATTCCGTGGAATCGCCGATCTATGGCAGTCAGCAGTTGTTGACCGAACCGTCGGATGCAATGGCCTCGCCGTACGGATGGCACGATGTGGATGGTCAGGATGGCGCCGAATACACCATCACGCGCGGCAACAATGTCCATGCCTATCTGGATCTATCGGACTCCAATGTATCGTCGGGTGATGAGCCGGACGGAGGGCCGAGTTTGACTTTTGACTTCCCGTATGATCCCAATGCGGAGGCTTCTACCATGCGCAAGGCAGCGGTGACCAACCTGTTCTATATGAACAACTTCATGCATGACTTTGTCTTCCACTATGGGATGGACGAAGCGGGTGGCAATTTCCAAGAGCATCACTATACCAATGTGCCTGCCTATAGGGGACATGACTACGTGCTGGCACAGGCACAGGACGGCGGCGGTACCAACAACGCCAACTTTTTTACGCCGCCCGACGGTAGCAATCCCACGATCCAGATGTATGTGTGGGTCGGTCAGGCTGCGCGTTATTTGAATATCACCTCGCCTGCCGGTATCTCCGGCACGTATCGCACCGGTACGGCTGACTTTGGCCCGGAGGTTACTTCCACACCGGTCACCGGGGATCTCATCCTGATGGATGACGGCAGTGCCCAATATCCGACGCTGGGCTGTTCACAAACATCCCAGGATCTGAGCGGCAAGCTGGTGCTGATAGACCGCGGCACATGTTACTTCTCCGAAAAAGCCGTGATGGCCCAGGCAGCCGGTGCCGCCGGCGTCATCATCGTCAATTTTGAAGAAGGCATTCTCAACATGACCTCGGGACCCGGTTATGACGGTTCGCTGACCATCCCGATTGTCTTCATCTCCCAAAGCGATGGCGCTAAAATCAAGAATGCCCTCGCCAATGGTACGGTCACCGGTGCCATTGTCAAGAATCAAACCAATGGCCCGGACTCGCTTGATGCCGACTTTGACAATGGTGTCATCGCGCACGAATACGGACACGGCGTCTCCAATCGCTTGACTGGCGGCCCGCTGAACACAACTTGTCTGTTCAATGATGAGCAGATGGGCGAGGGCTGGAGTGACTTCTTTACACTCGTCACCTCGGCCAAGGCCACCGATGACGGTACGGAGGCGCGCGGCATCGGCAACTATGTCAACGGCGATGGTCCGGATGGTACAGGCATTCGCCGCTACCCCTACTCTACGGATATGAGTATCAACCCGCTCACCTATTACGATGTGCTGAATACCACTGCGCCGCATCCGCTGGGCGAGGTGTGGACGGCCTGCCTGTGGGATTTGTACTGGGCTATGGTGGATAAGTATGGCTTCGATAGTGATATCATGAACGGCACCGGCGGCAACAACAAAGCCATCCAACTGGTCATGGACGGTATGAAGATGCAGGCTTGCGAACCCGGCTTTATTGATGGACGCAACGCCATCCTCGCCGCCGATTCGGCGGACTTCAACGGGGAAAATGCGTGCCTGATATGGGAAGTCTTTGCCCGCCGTGGCCTGGGGTATTCGGCCTCTCAGGGCTCGCCGGATGATCGCAATGACGGCAAAGAAGCCTATGATACACCGTTGTTCTGTAAAACACAATTGGGAATCGAAAAAAGCATGACGCCGGTAATTGATGCCGGTGACACGATTGACGTGACGCTGACCGTCTATAATTTCAGAGGCACGGACGCCCCCGGCGTCGTGGTGACGGATCTCATCCCGGACGGTTGCACATTTGTGGACGGTTCGGCCTCCGTGGCGCCGGATGTCACCGGTCAGACTTTGAGCTTTGATCTGGGTGCGATGGCGGATCAGCAGGTGATGACCATCACCTACAAAATGGCCACCGACCCGAACGCCAAGTCCACATCCCTGTTCTTTGATGACTTTGAAGCGACCGGCGACAAGTGGCTGGCCGATGGCATCTCCGGCGACAATTATTGGGATTGGGAAGCCAGTGACCTGCTCGAATACGCCCACAGCGGCGTGAAGTCCTACTACATCGAAGGCACGGACGGCGAATCCAATCAATATCTGGAGCTGGTGGATCCCGTGCAGGTGTCGGCCACACAACCCATCCTGCGCTTCTATCACGGCTTTGACACCAAGCCCGGCGAGGACGGCGGCATTGTGGAGATTTCCACGGACGACGGCCTGACCTGGCACGACCTGGGCGATCGCTTCTTCCGCGTGCCTTACGTCGGCAAAATCGCCTATTCCACATTCGTCATCCCCAACTTGAAAGCTTTCTGGGGCAAGTCGCCCGGTATTGACCAGAATCCAAAGCAGTACGTGGAGTCCATGGTGGACCTGTCCGACTACATCGGGCAGAGCATCAAACTCCGGTACCACTTCGCCACGGGCAGTTCCACTGATGACGATCCCAGCAAATACTGGATCGTGGATGATGTGGAGGTAATGGACATGCTCAACTACAACAGCGAGGCGTGTGTCACTTCCCACGATGGAGACAGCAATTGTGCCCGGGCCGATGCCAAAGGTACCGTGGTCAACAGCGACCACCTTGTCGGATTTGACGAAGTGGAAGATCCCGTGGTCGCTTTTGATGTCCAGCCCAATCCGGCCACTGACCTGGTCAATGTGCGCATCGGTGCCGCTACCGCGCAGCAAGCGACGCTCCAGGTGACCGGCACCGACGGCAAGATACTGTCTCGTCAGCCGGTCCGCCTGTACGCCGGCACGCAGATTTATCAGCTCTCCGTCAGTGATCTGGCGCCGGGTATGTACTTCGTACAGCTCATTACCGACACGGGCGTCAGCGTACAAAAAGTGGTGAAGAGATAAGGAGGTACGCTTGTTCATTAAATGAGGGCTGCAGGTGCGGATGCATTTGCAGCCCTTTTCTCATCCCGGCGAATGAAAAGACAAGATTTCCCGCTTCGCGGGAATGGGTTTTGGCTGCGGGCATTTGCCGGGCTTGGCCGGAAGGAGGTGAGCGAAGCGGATGAGCCGGGTGACGAGTCGCTGCCGGCAAGGCCTAATCCGTCGTCGTCGCGCGGCCCGGGCGGCGGTGGAGTTTCTCTTTCTCTGCGCGGAAGTCCAGTTCGGGATGCGCCTGTTCCAGAGCGGCGATTTGTTGCAGTGTGCGCTCCACAAACAGCACGTCGCTGTCGCTGCCCGGATGGAAGGGACGATGCGCAACCGCCTTGAGGACGGCCTCTATCTGTTTGATGAGCGCAGGCGTGCGCTCATCAAAAAAGGCCTGGCCGAAACGCTCGAAGATGTAGTGGACGGCCGTCTGGTTGGGATGTGCGTAGTCGTCGGCATAGAAGCGGTAGTCGCGCAGCTCGTCCATCATGATTTCGTAGGAAGGGAAGTATTCCACGTTGTCAAATGTAGCCTCCAACTCGGCGGCGGCCAGCAGGAGCGCTGCCTTGCTTCGCTGATTCTCCACAAAACCGTCCCGGACGTGGCGCACCGGACTGACCGTGAGCACGATCTGCAATTCCGGATTGAAGAATGTCAGTCGCTCGAAGATATCCCCCAGACGCTTCGCGATTTGTGCAGGCGCCGCCCGGCGCTGCACGAAGTCGCTCGCAGGGAATTTGTGACAATTGGCCACGATGCGTTGGTCTTCCTTGCGGACGTAATAGCGTGCCGTGCCCAGACTCACGAACAAAAACCGGGCTTCTCGCAGAAAGTCGTGAGCCTCGGCCATGGATTCGTTGATTTGGTGCAGGACCGTCTCGCTGTCGGGCCCCGAAAACCGGCTGTGGTGGTCGAAGCTAACCCATAAGCCGGAACGGCTTATCAACTCATCTTCTGTGTAATATTCGGTGTCCAGGATGCGCTCCAGGCTTTGCACCAGCGGGTAAGGGTGGTACACAATGCCGAAGGGATTTTGTAAGACATTGAATTTGTAGCGTGCCAGCTTGCGGCCGATGTGTTCGGTAAAGCAAGATCCCATCAGTATCACGGGGTCGCGGTGGCTGATTTTGTGAGCACTCGGCGGGACGGGGACGATATGGCGAAAGACTTTCATGTGGTGAGAGATTCAGGCTTTGGCGTTGAGGTCGAGCCGGACGGTCTGTCCGAGTTTGGGGATGGTGATGTGGCGGAAGCCGTATTCGGTCAGGAAGTCGCGGAAATTTTGCTGGACGTCATAGGTGCCGTGGACGAGAAAGAGTTCTTTGGCGTGTCGCTGGTTGGAGAGGAAGTCCAGCATTTCGTTTTTGTCGCCGTGAGCGGAGAAGGAGTCCATGACTTCTACTCTGGCGCGCACTTTTTTGATTTCACCGAACAGAAAAAGCTCGGGTGCGCCATCCCGGAGCGCTCTGCCCGGCGTGCCTTCGGCGCAGTATCCGATGATGAGAAAGGTCGCATTGGGCTTGTCAATATTGTTGTAGAGGTGGTGTTTGACACGGCCGGCGTTCATCATGCCGGCGGCACTGATGATGATCATCGGGCCTTTCATGTCGTTGAGTTTTTTGGAGTTTTCGACGGACCGGATGTAGTGCAGGTTGCGGAATCCGAAGGCGTTTTTGTCGGTGAGCAGGTATTCGGTCAGGTCTTTGTCGTAGCACTCGGGATGGATGCCGAATACTTCCGTGGCGCTGACGGCCAGCGGGCTGTCCACGAATACGGGGATGCGTGGCAGTCGTCCGGCGGATTCCAGGCGGTCGAGGAGATAGACGATTTCCTGGGTGCGACCCACGCTGAAAGCGGGGATGATGAGTTTGCCCTTGCGCTGGACACAGGCTTCTTTGATGATGCGCAGGAGCCGCTCGCTTTCGCCGGGTTGTTGTTCGTGGACGCGGTCTCCGTAAGTGGACTCCGAGATGACAAAGTCTGCTTTGGGCATTTGTTGGGGATCGCGCAGGATGGGGCGGTGGGGCCGTCCGATATCACCGGTAAAGCCGATGGTATAGGTCTTTTTGTCTTCACGGATGCGCAGGGTCACGTTGGCACTGCCCAGGATATGGCCGGCATCGTGGAATACGACATCTACGTCGGGATGGACGGGGAACCATTGGTTGTAGCCGGTGGTCTGGAACAGGTCCATGGTGGGTTTGACGTGTTTGGGCCGGTACAGGGGTTTTCGGTTGGGTTCTTTACCGTAGCGTCGGCGCCACTTGTTGGCATATTCGGCGTCGCGCTCTTGAATTTTGGCGGCATCCAGGAGCATGATGGCGCACAGGCTTCTGGTGGCGTGGGTGGCGTAGATGGGGCCTTTGAATCCGTCTTTGACGAGTTGGGGCAGGCGGCCGGAGTGGTCAATGTGTGCGTGAGAGAGGATGACCATATCCAGTTCTTCGGGCTTGAAGAGCCAGCGCGTGTTGAATTCGCGCATATACCTGGCATTGCCCTGATACAGGCCGCAGTCCAGCAGGATTTTGAGTCCGTTTTTGAGTTTGATCAGGTGGGCACTGCCGGTGACTTCGCGTGCCGCTCCGCAAAATTTTATTTCCATATCCTGGCTTTGGGCAAAGTTCCGCATTTCCTGCAAACGGAGTATGGAAAAATAGCGCTCTTGTTGTGGGGGGCTATCGGTGCCGCCGGGGTCGTGTGCCTTTTGCCGTGGACCTTTTTCGCACCGGTCATTTGCATATTGTTGGAAAAGGTGATATATTTGGCGCATAGATTTTTTGGAATACGACCACACGCCTGAAAATCTGTGCCACTCGCCGGCGGTTGGGGGGTGTTCTGCGAACTACAATGTACACTTTGACTGGAGCGAATTTGCCGTAGGCGCGTACCAAGACGTGCGCATTGAAATTGCCGATAAATCCGGCAGTTTGGTTACGGTATTGCACCCCGGCAAAGGCGTCAGTGAAATGGAGCGGACGACAGAAAAGGTGACGGGAAGTGCTTGTTATTACCGGTTGCTCATCGGTGGGCAAGAGGTGGACAGTTGTTGATAAACACTCAACGCTTGCTTCGACAGGCGCTCGCACTGAGCGATGCCCTGCGGTCACTGTGGTCACTGAGCTCGTCGAAGTGAGCGCCGCACTAAGTGCTATGGTGAGCGGTGCGGTGAGCCTGTCGAAGGACCTGCCGAAGTGCAGCACAAGTCGCGGTTGAATGCTTCGCGTTGAATGCTTGCCCGTTTGTAAATGTTCAGGCACTCCTGTTTTTTAGGGATAAAATAGGCATTTTCAATTCTCCATTTACAATTCAACAAGGGCATTTTCTCACATATACAAGGGATACCTAAACTGGACTTTACTACTTTCCAAAAAAAAAGAAATCCCGAAGGATTGCTACTTTAGCAAAAAAATTAAAACAAATGATAAAGCTACCTTCAGGATTTCAGGCCGCAATAT
>JALVEF010000410.1 GCA_027031185.1 Saprospiraceae bacterium | reverse complement strand
TGAAGCCCCGGTTGTTTTTTGGCACTTTTGTCCGTTGGCTGAAGCCAACGGCAAAGTCGGCTAAATCTGACAGGAATGCAGAGCAAGGAAAATATAGTCACAGGTTCAGATAATCTTTCCGGTTCCTGCCGGCTAAAGCCGACAGCAATGCCGAACACCTTCCCGCTCGCCGGCACATCCCTTGTACCAAATAAGAGACGGGCCCGCATTTACTAAATCCTGACAGGCTACCGTTGACCTGGGGCGCTGAGCCTATCGAAGCGGCAGCTTGGTCCCTGGACCATTGACCTTGGACCTTGGACCGTCCCTACCGTTCGTTTTGTAAGCTCCGTAGGAGCTGTACCTTTGTAATAGTGGCTGCGCCCCAATAATTTAGCTCCGTCAGGAGCGACACGATTATGCATTCCGGACAACGGTTGGAAGGAATATTTTGCCGGCGGGCGCCGGCAAAAGGCTATCCGGTACTTCCTGGTAAGTGTTTAGATGCCAAATCTCAAACCTATAAGGTTCTGGAAACCTTATAGGTTTTATCGTCAGGCTACCGTTGACCTGGGGCGCTGAACCAATCGAAGCGGCAGCTTGGTCCTTGGACCATTGACCTTGGACCTTGGACCGTCAAACAATATTTTTCATTTGTAACTGTTTAGGTGCTCCTGTTTTTAGGGATAAAATAGGCATTTTCGTGGATGTCGCAGGTAAAATTTTCGATGTGTAGCACCGCTACATGAGAAAATTTTACCAAAGACAGGCGCGAAAAGACCATTTTAGCACAAAAACAGAGGGTACCTAAACAGTTACTTTCATTTTTAATTGAAATTCCTATCGTCTTTCTTTCTTGAATTTCTGCTCGACGGCTTCCAGCCGGACGCCGATGTAGTCCTCCAGCTTCATTTTGGCGATAGTGACCATTTTATTGGCCTTGATGCGGTTTTCCTTGGCGCGGTTGAGCGCCAAGGAGGCGTCATTGACATCCGTAAAGCCCACGCGGTCATCCCCTTTGTCAAACAGGTCGCGCACCAAGTCGTAAGTAGCCTGCATATCCGCCTCCGACTTATAGCGGATCTTCAAGATTTCGATGGCCGTGAGATACTCCTGGTAGAGCTGGATGATTTTGGCACGCGTATCCTTTTTGGCCTGCTGTGTCCTGGACTCTGCCATGATGAGTTTGCGCTCGGCGATTTTCCGCTTATTGGGCGTATCGAATATGGCCCCCAGATTAAAGACGGCAGCCAGATTGTACTTCGGAAAGAACAGATTGTCCACGCCTTCGGAGCCCGGCAAATTTGGCCCCGGCAATGTGGTATCCCTTTTCGTACTGCGGATATTGTACTCGTTGAAGTTGAACGTCAAACCGATATTGCGCCACCAGCCCCGCTTGGCTATTTTGATCTTTTCTTTGGCTATCACTTCTTCCTGGAAGTAATTATCATTGGACGGGTTGTTGAGCCAGGCCAGATTGGCCATATAATTGATCAGGCCTTCTTCTTCCACTGCGAGCGGGTAGTCCAACTCCTGGGCGCCCGCCGTCATCACATAGCACACAACCCACAAGGTCGAAAGCAATAGTCTAAATGTCTTCATGGTGCATTTTTTTGTAAGTCTTTACGTAATAGGGGTCTAAATCTTTGAGCCGTACCGCAATGGCCACCATCACATTGAAAAACAAGCTGGTGGGCAAGATCACAATCGTCTCCTGCGGAAAATTGGAGATGATCAAGATGAAAAACACCAAATTGAGTCCCAGGTAGATCGCCTTTATCTGCTTGTCCCGGACCAAAAAGTAGTACTTCAGCGCGAAATACATCACCGCCACCAAAAACATCATGTAGATCGTCAGTCCCACGTAACCCAGTTCTGCCGCAATCCGGATAAAACCGCTGTCGTGGGCAAAGTCCGCCATCCAGGAGTCCTTGTTGAAACGCTTGCCCCACTCACCGATACTGGCCAAGCCCCAGCCAAAGGGATTCTCCCGCAAAAAAGGCTGGACAAACTCTTGATGCTCCAGACGAACCCGCACCGATGCATCATCCGGTGAAAACGCCGACTGCAGCCGGTATATGACACCGCTGCTGGTGGACTTGAGCATAAATACCGTCCCCAACATAAAAAATATCAGTGAACCGATGAAGGTCCGGACATTGGCATTCAGGATAATGAAGTAGATCATCCCGATCGGGATCAGCACGACCGGCGTCCGCGAGCCTCCATAGGCGGAGGCCAGCAGCAGCACCGCAATAGACAGCCCGCCGATGATCTTGTACTTGTGCGAAAACGGACCGGTCATCAAAGCCAATATAAAAAAGGAGATATACACAAAGATGATACCCATCGTCGTCGGATCCGAAAAGAATGAGAAGACCCGTAGTCGGCCCCATTGGTAGATGAGCATAAAACGCAGCGGATCGGCCTGCAGCCACGCCATCTCGCCGTCCGTAAAACCAATCCACTCCTGCTTCAGACCATACAAGCCGGCTAATACAGTCAGTCCCAGGATCACTTTCAAAAAAAACTTCACCGTCGCTAGATCTTTCAGCGCATACAGTGTCACGAAATATATGAACGCGATCCCCGCTATTGGCCGTACCGCATACAGCCAGCCTATGTGTGTCGCAGCCACCGGATTGAGCACCGCTATCAAATTGTAAAATATCCATATCGCCAAAAACACCGTCACCGGATGCTCAAAGCGTGAAAAATCCCGCTCCCGGATTAGCCGTAGCATCAGGCTGACACCCAAAAAGAACAGCAGCACGTCGTTCATAATCCCCATCGGCGCATTCACAAACTTGTTGATATGCACCGTAAAAAAGCCAATCACCAGCGACAATGCCACACCAAACTTCAGGTCGCCCACTATACCGGCCACCATCGGTATCAACACGGCTATGCCCAGCAGCAGCACCGCATAAGGCGCGCCGTACAGCCCGACTACCAAGCCCATCAACAGACCGCCGAACAACAGCGACAGGAAAACCCACATCGCCCTTTGGCGATGTCCCCATCCTCCTCTTAATCTGCCGCTCGCCAGGCCCATGACTCAGAAAAAGTAGATTTTCAGAAAAAAAGCAATCAACGCCAGTATGACCAGCCCAAATGCCATCGTAAACTGCAACTTCTCCTTACGGGACAGTGCATGAAACCAACTAACCTCATACTTGTATCTTCTGTTCTCTTGTTCCATCAGGCCGCTTTTCGTTTGCGGAGCCGCATGATCAGGGATGGTAGCTCACGATAAAAGGCAAAGGTATGACCAAACACGTTAAACAATCGCACACCGTACCGCTTGCGCAGGAAGCGCAGCTGAAAAAATAGCATGATGCTATAGCTGGTCAATCCGGCATACGCGGCCCCGATCACCCCAAAATGCCGGACATATAGTGCCACCAAAAATACATTGAGCAATCCGCCAGCCAAGGTATAGAAAAAATTGATCTTTGGCAAGCCCGTCGAATCCAGTATGGTACCAAACTGGATGCCAAACGGGATGATCAGACCAAAAGTCACCGTAATACGCAAAATGTCCGCTGCCTCATAGTAGGCCGGCCCTGCTATGATACCGATGATCAGCTTCGGGAAAAGCCACACAAACACCGCAAATGGCAACAACATCCCCACTATGATGCCCACCACCTTCTCATAGAGCAGTTTGACTCCCTGGCTGCCCTCTTGCGCCATCGCACGGGCCGACTGTGGAAAGACCACACCCGCAGCAGCCAGTGTCGGCGCCTCTATCAGATACGTAATCCGCACCGCCACGTCTTGCAGCGCAGAAGCCGCCTTGGACAGCATGCTCCCCAGCAGCATGACATCAGCCTTCTTGTGCAGCATCGTCGCCAAATTGGTACCAAACACAAACTTGCCATAATCGGCCAGCCGCCGTACCCAGGACCAATCCACTCCTCGCGTGTGTACAAAATACGCGCGAGTAAACAGTATGGACACCAACGAGGCCAGGCCGGCGGATACCAGCTGCATCAGTACCAGTTCTTCCAAACGTACCGGCAAATGTTTCACAAAGTGATACAAATTGTAACCGAAAAAAGTACCGAACCGCACAAACGTACTCCAGAATATGCCGCGGAAATCCAGGTAAGCCTGCTGAATATAGTTGAGGTTAAAAAAGGGAATCAGCACAAATGACGTAGCCACATATATCCACAAAAGATCTTTCAAAACCGGCGCCTGCTGCCACTTCGCCATCCATGGGCCTCCCCAAAAAAGCAGCATACCGACCACCGCAGTAAACAACAAATTGAGCACCAGCGAAGCCTTCATAATGCGGCCGTGCGCATCACGGGGCTCGGTGGACAGATAGGTCAGCAAGCCGTTTTGGATCAGACCGGCACGCGGCACCTCGACAAACGTCGTCGTAACCATATAAATCGCCCATAGCCCGAAAGTGGGCTTATCCAGCATCCTGACAAGAATCAGCATGGAGCCCATCCCAAAGGCCAGTTGGGACAGAATACTCATCAGAGAATAGGCCCCTGACTTTATCCAATAAGATTTCTGCTTTTCATCCGGCTCCATACGGGGATTTGCTTTCGGCTTCACACCACAGGCATGCAGCACGCTATCACTCTAAATCTCCGGGTTTGACACCATTGAGCACCGCACCCAAATGCTTGTCTTTATGCTCGCGCAAGAACCGTATGGCGTCCCGGTCACGAGAATCCAACGATGTTTTTGCCGAAAAGACACTGACAGCCGTATCACAAAAGCGGATCAGTTCCTTGGAGTCCGAGTACAACGCCAGACCGGCACCTTCCATCAAGATGATATCATACAGCTCGCCCAACTCTTCCAAAAAGCCGATAAAGTCCTTACCGGCCAGTATCTCCATCGGTGTCCCGGCAAAACCCCGGTTGCCCAACAAGTCGTATGCAGCCATCTCTCCGTCTCCATTGGCATCCTCGCGGAGAGTAAAGGCGCGCTCCAGCCCATATTCTGTGAGCAGCTTCCGCAGGATGATACCAAACCGGAAGGTACCCTTCGGCAGCGCACTGCTCAAACTGTTTTGACGGAAATTGGTGTCCATCACCAGCACCTTTTTGCCATTGACCGCCAGGGCCTCCGCTAAATTGGTGATCAGGAAGCTTTTGCCGTCACCGGGGCGCAAGCTCGTAACCAGGAATATTTTTTCGCCCGACTCGTCCACGCGGAATCGAATATCCCGGAGTCGCTCCTTAAACTCGGAGAGTGTCGGATCATCCTCCTTAAAAAGACGACCGGGCAACAGGCCACGCTCCACGTAAGGCAACGTCCCCAGCAGCGGCAAGTCCACAAACTGCTTGAACTGGTTGGCATTGGTCAGCCGGTGATCAAAAAAAGCCGACAAAAAGACCAAAATGGTAGCCAGCGCCCCAGAACCGGCCGTGGCAAAGGCCGTGAGCCAGGGTATTTTGCGATCCTTGGGCTCTTCCGGCACTTGCGCGTACTGGACGACTTTCAGCCGTACTTTCTGCTTGGTGTTGGTAGCACGTGCATTGGACAGATTGTCCTCCAAGTCTCGCAATTGGTCCTCAATGTGCTCTTTTTCGGCCGTGAGCTTGGTCAAATACGTATCATTGGAGATAAAGTCCGGAATCTTGGACTTAAGACGCGCCACCTCATACGCATATTGCTCCTTACTGGCCTCCGCATCTTGCAACTGCAGCTCAAGGTCCAGTTTTTTCTTGCGCAGGTCGGCTATTTGCTCTTTGGTGTCGCGGCTGTTGCCACGAATCAAATGCGTCGAAGAGCTTTTGATAAGCAGTTTGTACTGCTTCTCTTTTTGCGAGATGGCCGCCATAAGATCCTTGTCCTTTTGGCCGCCGGCGATGTATTGGGAGCGCATCTGGTCAATCTCATCCTGGAGACGGCGTATCTCCCGTGCCCGTTGTTGGGCCAGTGCCCCGCCGGCATGGCCGGTGGTTTTCAATGCTTCCAGTTCACCGCTTACTTTGCGGATAGCCTGATGGAGATAGCGCACCCGCTTCTCAGCCTCCGCCAGGCGGCTCTGAGCGTCTGACAGATCACTGACCAACACCTTACTCTCTTGCGTGCGGTCGGTGACGGCTTTTTGGCGCATGTAGGTATCCATCAACTGCGTAATGGAGTCCAGCACTGCTCGCTTTTCCTTGACCAACTGCTCATAGTTGGCGATTACGTCTTTTTGTTGTTCGTACTTATCATCCCCCACCATCGAGATATAGTCCTTGACCAAATTGTTGGGAACAAAGGCGGCCAGCAATGGATTGGTATCGTCAAAGGATATCCGGAGATAGTCTGTCTTTTTGACTCGCTCCACTTCCAGCTTTTTCAGCAGCGACTCATAGTCATAACCATAAGCCTTGGCCAGGCGTGTATAGAGCCCCATATATCGGGAGTCCAGCGCCGGGTCTTTTTCCCGGATCTTTTGCCTGAGTACTTGCAGGAGTTCATCTATTTTGGATTTGGGAATATCCGATATATCTTCTTTGGGCTTGCGAAACGGCAGAGTGGCCTCATCATGGCTCAAATCATTGACCAGGAGCCGGTAGCTCTCCAGCGTCAGCATCTTGCGTGAGCGAAATTCCTGGATCAGATTATCAAAGTGGGCATTGACAAAAAATTCCTGCACGAAGCCCACTTCTCCCGGATTGCCGTCATAATTCAGCACGCCTGTTTGAAGTTGCAACTCACCACGGTACACCTTGGGTAGCGTTGTCGCAACAAAAAAAGCTACCGCACCACCCAGGAGTGCCGACAGGAGTATAACCCACTTTCGCTTGAGCAGCAAGTTGATGTAATACTGAAAGTCCATACTGTTCCGGTTCTTAATGGCAACTATTTAGGTACTCCGGTTTTAAGGGGTAAAATAGGCATTTTCAACTCATAACTCAAAAAGCATATTTTAGCACAAAACAGCGGGTACCTAACCAGTTACACTTCATTAATGAACAAAAGCACGATGCACACACCGCACGATATTCATCTGACGGGGTTCATTGGTGAAGGAGATTATACGTAGTGCCGACTGATCGTGTTCCTATAAAACTCGTCAGTAACCGTTTAGGTCCTCCTGTTTTAAGGGATAAATAGGGCATTTTCAAACAAAAACTCACACTCATAACCCAAAAGGTGCATTTTAGCACAAAAACAGCGGGGACCTAAATAGTTACGATAACTTAAGCAGGGCAGCAAAGGTAGTGGAAATCAATCGTAACTGTTTAGGTACTCCTGTTTTTAGGGATAAAACAGCGGGCATCTAAACAGTTACTAGCAATCAATTATATCCATACAAGCTTGCCCACAACCGCAAATTAGTGACACAAAGGGACTTTTCAGCTGATGACACATCTTGTATTTGAGAGCACCACATAGCCCCGCGAGGGGCTATAAACTTCTTTTCCTCATTCGAGCGGACAGTCCTATAAGACTTCCTTTTTCTTCTCTCCCAGATAAAAGGTCACGTTTGCGCCCAAAAAGAAATACCAATCGTTTTTGTCGCGATTGGCCGCTGCGCTTATCCCGTCCAGGTAATCCGAAAAAGTATAGCGGTAGCCCCCGCGCAAGCCCACTGCCAGCAAGGGCGACACGTCATATTTCAGACCGATCCCAAAGGGCACATTAAACAGCACAGATTTGTAATCCGGCTCCGGAAACGGATTGAGCACCACGCCATTTTTGCAGTCCTCGCTATAGCACTCCGCCAAATTGTCCAGCTTGGCTATGCCCAAGCCCATAAAAAACACCGGCGTCACATGCGGCACAAACACACCGGTCCGTGACCGGACCGCGCTACCCAACGTGTAATACTCAAGTATCCCTGCCAACTCGAGTATATTGGTGCGGAATCGAAATCCCCGGTGCCTGCGCTCCTCATAATTGGCATCATCTCCCGTCAGCTTGGTCAGGAGAATCTGTCCTTTAACATCAAAGTAGCGGTTGAGACGATATCCTACGCTCGCCGCAAAAGCCGCATGCGTCTCATTCAAATTGGTCAAATCCTTGGCAATATCTCCCTGATAATTGGAAGCGCCGACGGATAATCCGAAGGAAAACTGTCCAAAAGAAAAAAGCGGCATGGTCATGGCCAAGCCTAGCAAAATCGGTTTTAGTGAGTGCATTGTGAGTCATTGTGTTTTCTCAAAAGCTGGAAAGTTAGACACTTATCCGATTCAACGCAAATAAAATTATTCTCATTGAGTCTCACCGGTATTTTTTTGCTGCCTACGGCACAAAATCTTTTCTTTGCCCCAATCGTTCATTCACCCGGAGATTTTACCTTTGAGCCTTACATCCGGCTAACGAAACATCTATGCGCTTCATCCTACTGACAGTGCTTGCGCTCTCGCTCGGCACCCCCAATGCCCGTGCCGCCAAACCCCGCTGGCTCACCGTCAAAGCCAGCCCCGGCGATGGCATCATCCTCCTGCTCACCAGGTACGACCTCTATCCATACACCTGCAACGAAAAGAAGTTCTATCAACTCAATGGCCTGAAGCCCGGCGCATCTCTCCAC
>JALVEF010000409.1 GCA_027031185.1 Saprospiraceae bacterium | reverse complement strand
AGTGTACGGCATGCTTTTACTGGCCATGGCCATTAAATTGTCGACCAGCCGGGATGGCGATGAACCCAATCCGCCACTGAATTGATGATCAAACTTCCAAATGAGTTTTGTCTTCGAACAATCATGGATGGACATAGAGACCCGTACCTCATTGGTCGACCCGGACACTCCAAAGAGGACGGCAGTCGCAATGGCTGCACCTTGTGATAGGGGCTTCGATAGGGCAAAATTGGAAGAAATAATGCCGTCCACACCCAATAGCTGACAAATTTCACCTTTGGTTAGCAAGGAGTCGGGATATCCGGCGCGTTTTAACAGGATGTTGGTTTTCTCTACATCTTGAATTTCTTGAATGATCTGTCGTTTCATTTTGCGCTTAAGCAGCCATGCGTATATCTCTTGCTGGAAATTGTAGGATTCCGTTCTTTGCTGTTCTTTTAGCGCTTCCGCCTCTACTTTTTTGGATGCAGAAATCGACACTGTTGGAGGAAGTATTGCAATGGTGTGCTGAATGTGGGCCAAATATCGTGCATCTTCCGAGTAATATACTTTCGCACACGATACTAAACATAACACAATCAAAAATGGAAGTAAGTTGCGAGGCTTTATTCGGTTTATCATCTTATATTTATTTTGTTCCTGTAGCACTAGTTAGAGGTCAATAAAATGAAGGTCCCCGTATCGCCCGGGGACCTTATCCAATATTAATATCGAGAAAAAATATCTACCAGGGTTTCTTCTTGCGAATATAGGTTTTGTTGCCATTGCTGTTGATATAGTATTGGCCACCCCGAGGGCCTTCGTAAATCGTCCTTCCCGTCGAGTAATCCGTGGAGGAGGAGTTGTAATTGTTGTAATACGAACTGTTGTAGTCGATTTGCTGAATTTCATACATTCCGACATTGGGATTTTGGTCATGTCGGTCGTAATAATTCATTACACCATCGTTATCCCGGTCTTCCCAAAGGTTCTCCGACGATTTGTACGAGTGGCCGTACGCATCCTTGAAGAGATAATTGGAGTGATTTTGGGCACGAAGTCCCGCAGAAAAAATGAAAAATACCGTTAAGAATAAAAAATAACTTTTCATAACGTTAAAATTTTTAATGTAATGCCTACTCTAAACAATTTTCGGCTTCCTTGTTGATTATGTGGCAAAGATATCGACCCGGGTGCAGGCTTTTTGCAGTGTTGAATAAATGCAAGCGGTTATTTTTCCCGGATTGCAAAAAAAAAGGCACTGATTGATTTGCTTTTTAATAAGGTGTTGCACCTTGAAGTAATAATGCTCACTTCACTACTTCTTTCAACCATTGGTAATACTCTATCGAACCCAGTTTTTTGCCGATGTACAAAAAAAGAGCTTGGTATTGTTGATCATACCACTTGGTCAATAACTGACATTTTTCAACTATTTCAAGTCTCGAGTAGGCTATACTCCAAATATTGGTTCTATTGTAGTGATCCTTGAGTTCAAGAATGAATTTTTTCTTCGTTTGATTAAAATCCGGGATGTCAGGCCATTCTAGATCGATGTGGCTCACTTTAAGATGCCTCAGTTGCTCTATGCTGTACAAGACATAGTCAAAGGTGCGCCTTGGCAATTTCGGGAATACCGGTCTGCGATATACCTCATCCTCATCCTCATAAAAGGGAACAGGGAGTGGTTCTTCTTCAACCGGTTTGTGCATGGGGACTACTTCTTCCCACTCACTTACCTCTTTCCACAAAGGATCTTCATCGTAAATAAAAGGAGTGGGTGGGATGAATTCCGGTTCATCAAGAGGAGGTGTGGTGTTAAGGAGGGGCAGGGTCGTCATGGCGAGTTGCCAGGAGTCCGCAACAAAGACCCTGCGAAAATCCTCCAATAACTGCTCTTCCGTTATGGTGAAGTCCGGGTTTTCGTCGAGTAACCAACCCGTAAACTCAGCTCGGCGCCTAGCGGCAAAAAGGTTGGTGTAGTGGTCTTTTGCCCAGCGGGTGATGACTGATGAGGGCTTAGGGTACCTCAATACCCTGTTGAGAACATGTGTATTGAGCAGCGCATATTGACAAAGCCATTGTTCTTCTTCCGTCGTCAGGGGCACTTCCCTTAATAGTCCGTTGATGAGTTCCGCAGCTTCTTTGCGTCGTCGTTCATTTTCAGATGGATACCCTTCCAACACGACT
>JALVEF010000408.1 GCA_027031185.1 Saprospiraceae bacterium | reverse complement strand
GCTGTTGTGGAAGCGGTGGAGACAGATGAACCGGTCGGCTTGCTGAGTCACAATACGCGCACGTACACCTACCGTGAAGCGGAATATCTGGAAAACGGCCCTTCCTACTCGCCGGATGTGGATCCCAACGAGTCCTACATCAAGATGCAAGGGCGCAAGATTTATGAGTTTGCCCTGACGGAGGTGCCGCCCGCCATCAAGCAGACCATCGAAGATGCCGGCCTGGATATTGGAGACATTGCCAAGATACTCATCCACCAGGCCAATGAGAAGATGGACCAGGCCATCATCAAGCGCCTATATCGCCTGTACGGCATCCGTCAGGTGCCGGAGGGTGTGATGCCCATGACGATTGCCAAATTCGGCAACAGCTCGGTGGCTACTGTCCCCACGATGCTGGACTTGATCCTGAAAGATGGATTGCCCGGTCACCAAATCCGCAAAGGGGACTACGTCGTGATGACTTCCGTGGGCGCCGGCATGCATGTCAATGCGTTTGTGTACCGGTTTTGATTTCAATAAAAAATTACGGATTGTGTATGCCGACGCCCGGCACACGGGAAGGTGTCAGGCATTCCCGTCGGCTTTAGCCGACGGGACAAAGGCATCAAAACAAAAAGGGGCTTCAGCCCCATTTTATGCAGGGTGCCGGGGCTAAAGCCCCAAATTTTTTTTATGCTCTCTCCCCGTCGGCTGAAGCCGCCGGCAAAGGGAATAGTGGCGCTTTACTTGTCCCGCACTTACTTGCCCATAAAAAATAGCAACAGACCTCTATCATGCAACAAGCATAAGCGGAAGGACCAAAGCTTTTATCCGGCAAAGCAAGTAAGTGCGGGGCTTTCTTGCCTTGCCTTGTCTTGCCTTGGATTGCCGCCAGCTTTAGCTGACGGGACAAAGGCATCAAAACAAAAAGGGGCTTCAGCCCCATTTTATGCAGGGTGCCGGGGCTAAAGCCCCAAATTTTTTTATGCTCTCTCCCCGTCGGCTGAAGCCGCCGGCAATGGTATTTTGTCCTGCTCTTTCTTGCCTTGGATTGCCGCCAGCTTTAGCCGACGGGACAAAGACATCAAAACTAAAAGGAGCTTCAGCCCCGATCCACATTCAAAGTCCTCCACACCAAATCCTTCAACTTGTCCAGATTCTTACCGGTGACAGCCGAAATAAACACGTGGGGAACCCCTTTTGGCAGGTCTGGCTCCAGAAGCCGGCGGTATTCCTCGTCAATCAAGTCCGCCTTGGAAATGGCCAGGATGCGGGGCTTGTCAAGTAATTCCGGGTTGTATTGCTCGAGTTCGCGGAGCAGGATCTCATAGGCCTTTTTGATGTCGTCACTGTCGGCAGGTACCATGAAAAGCAAGACGGAATTTCGCTCGATATGGCGCAAAAAACGGATGCCCAGGCCCTTGCCCCGGTGGGCGTCCTCGATGATGCCCGGTATGTCTGCCATGATGAAGGACTTGCCGTCACGATAGGCAATCATCCCCAGATTGGGTGTGAGCGTCGTGAAGGCATAATCGGCGATTTTGGGCTTGGCAGCCGACAGGGCGGCCAGGAGAGTGGATTTGCCGGCGTTGGGGAAGCCTACCAAACCGACGTCGGCCAAGACTTTGAGCTCGAGTATCACCCAACCGCCTTCGCCCGGCTCACCCGGCTGGGCATATTTGGGAGTGCGGTTGGTGGCGGACTTGAAAAAGCTGTTGCCCTTGCCGCCGCGGCCGCCGCGAAACAGGATGTATTCCTGGCCGTCTTTGGTGATTTCGCATAGGACGCGTCCGGTCTCCGCGTCTTTGGCGACAGTGCCCAGTGGCACCTCGATGACGACGTCTTCCCCACTGGCGCCCGTCTTGTGATTGCCACCGCCCGGCTGGCCGTGAGCGGCTTTGACGTGTTTGGTGTATTTGAGAGACAAGAGTGTCCACAGTTGGGCGTTGCCACGCAGGACGATGTGGCCGCCACGGCCGCCGTCGCCACCGTCAGGGCCGCCCTTGGGCAAGTACTTGGCGCGGCGAAAGTGGACCGCGCCGGCACCGCCGTGGCCGGATTCGAAATAGACTTTTACGTAGTCAACAAAATTGGGAGAAGACATTACGTAGTGGTCTCTTCGGACAGTTCCCTGACTTTTTGGGCGAGCCGGTCGGCAATTTCTTCGATGCTGCCTATGCCGTTGATTTTGAAGGACTTATTCTTTTGTGCATAGTAGTCGAAGATGGGCGCCGTCTGTTCGTTGAAGACTTTGATGCGGTTGCGAATGATGGCTTCGTTATTGTCATCCGAACGGCCGGACGTCTTGCCGCGGTTGAGAATGCGCTTGAGGATTTCGTCATCATCCACTTCCAGCATGAGCAGGCCGTCTATTTGGCTGTGCTTTTGGGCCAGGAAGGCATCCAGGGCCTCTGCTTGCGGCAGGGTGCGCGGAAAGCCGTCGAAGATAAAGCCGGCAGCGTCGGAGTGCTTCTCCACTTTGTTTTGGAGCATGCCGATGGTAACCTCGTCGGGTACCAGCAGGCCTTTGTCAATGTAGGATTTAGCCTTTTGGCCCAGCGGCGTGTGGTGGCCAATTTCGTAGCGGAACAGGTCGCCGGTGGAGATGTGCACCAGGTTAAAGCGCTTTTCGAGGAGCTTGGCTTGTGTGCCCTTGCCGGAACCGGGCGGGCCGAACAGGATGATGTTTAACATAGCTTTTGCCTTCATTTGAAACAAACGTCTCCACCAAAGTCGCAGCAAAGTCATACTCTTTACTTACGGGCTGTGACGGTGCCGCCCAGCACGTCACGGGCAAATAATACGCGCCGCTTCCAATACCGGGATTGCAGGATATGATCTTTCCTGACGCCTTTGGAGGACGTACTGTGAATAACAACGACGTCGCCGTTTTTGTTTTCCACCACGATGCCCACATGGGAGACGCGTCCCCGTCGCCCGAAGAAGACCAAATCGCCCGGCTTGGCGTACTTGAGATGGATGCGCCGCCCCACGCGCGCCTGGTCACGGGATACGCGGGGTAGCTTGACGCCTTGCTTGCCGAATACATAGCAGGTCAGCCCCGAACAGTCAAACCCACTCCCCGGATTGGTCCCGCCAAATTGATACGGAACACCCACGTAGCGCTGCACCTCGCGCACGACTCGCGTGCGCAAACTTTTCTCTTTTCCTGCTTTGGAGTATGTGGTGTGATGCCCGGTCTTGCGGAATGCCTGGCAGGAAGTCAGCAGCAAACTGACGAGCAGTATTAGCGACAGGGCGGGCAATTGGACGGAAAACCGGGGGGCGAAACGCATAGTATCGTGATTTGTGAGCAGCATTTTGAATTGCGGGCACTTGAATGCTTCAGGCGTATGTAGTGCGCCAAGCACTACATGAAAATGGTGTGAAGCGGTTCCTTATTGTGCCAAAGGCTGTTTGGGTTGTTTGGGATGGGATTTGTACCCGAAAAAATCGGGGTACTGCCACAGGATCTTGCCACCGACGCGGTGTTGGGTGATGTAGCAATCGCCGTTTTCGTTGACGGCGAAGTAGCGGTTGACGCCGATGGGGCTGTGGGGATCGCGGTCGGCCGGGGGGACGTTTTCGAGGCTGTATCCTTTGGGCAGGTAGGGGTAGTACCGCACGGTGTGTGTGCCGTTTTCCGTATCCAGTCTGATAATGGCGAACGGCCCCAGGTGGTTGAGAGAGTCCGGTATGGACTGGTCCGGCACGTAGGCTTCGGCGACGATGCGGCGGTAGAAGGCCAGATAATCTTCCACGGCATGGCGGATGGGCGGTTGGTTGATGACAGGCGTCCCGGGATAGAAGGGGGAGACCTTATAGTCGCCGTTTTGGCGGGAGACTTTGAAGGAGCGGTTTTGTATGCGGGGATATTCGACGGAGACGGAGCGGATGTCGTCCGGTCGATAAGCAAAAATGGTCTTGTCAATCCAGTCACTGTCCTCGGGCCGGATCAGGTTGGGGCGGATAGAACCGACGTGACCGGGAACGCCGACCAGGTGGGGCTCGTTGGAGTTTTCTTTGATGAAGTAAGTACTGTTGCCGTCCTGGGCGCGGGCGCCGACGTAGAATTTTTGGAGGAGCTTGTTGTTTTTGTCGTATATCTCGACTTTGACGCGGTTGGTGGCCAGGCTTTTCAGCATGGTCTGCTTCATAGACTTGGGTGTGGCGTACAAGATGCGGAGTTGTTTGACCGTGTTGAGGAAGGTATTGACCGTGGATTGATTGGCCTTGCGGCCGTTGTACATCCAGCCGTCGGGCGTGCGCACCAGGCGGATTTTTTTGCCGTCGGGATAGACGAGACCGAATTTATATACACGACTGACATCGTCAATGGCATAGGTAGCCAGACTGGCGGGCATGCGGGTGTCTTTTTGCTTTGCGACGGTGTACCAGGCGACGGCAGCCAGTGCGATGACCAAAAAGACCAGTAGGGTGGTTTTCTTCATCTTATGCAGTTTTGTCGGTGTCCGAATGCCTGCCAAACCGGCGGCGCCGGATCAAGTTGTATAGCCAGCCGAACGCGGCGAGCAGCACGAGGGGCAGTGCGATATTGATCAGTTGCCATTTGGTTTTTTCCTTTTCCGCGCGCACGGTATCCAGCAGGCGGAGCTTGACGTCTTTGGCGCGCGCGGCGATGATGCCCTCGTCTTCGAGCATATACTCGATGGCGTTGACGATAAAGTCCTTGTTGGCGTATGTGATGCCGCTGCGTTCGTAGCGGTTGACGCCGAGCGGTTCATAACTCTTTTTGCGGAAGTTGACCTCATTGCGGATGACGTCTCCATCGGATACAACGAGCATTTTGGTCGGGACGCTTCTTGGGCGGAAGGGAATTTTCAGGCTGTCGAGGCCGGCTTGCATTTTCAGGGGGACGCGTCCGGCATACAGCGAGGGAAACTCACCTTCGAGCAGGACGGCCATGGGTTGGGGCCCTTTGTTGAATTTTTCCGGCTTGGGCGGATAGCGCAGGATTTCAAAGTTGAGTTCGGTGGGGATGTATTGGACGCGGCTGTACTTGGAGGAGGCCAGCAAGATGGTCTTTTTGACGGGTGTTTTGGTGCGGATGGTGTCAATGGTAGATCCAAAACGCATCCAAACGCGGTCCAGGCCCTTGACGATGGGATGCTTGGAATAGGGTAGTACGGTGGGCCAATAGTACCAGGAGAACATGTCGAGCTGGGGGCCGTTGCCGCTTTTGCCGACGCGGAGCGGGATTCGGGCGCATTCCAGGTCCAGTACCAGATTGGGTTGGATGCGGGCGCCGTATTTGAAGAGTTGGTCGTCCAGATTGAGCCGGTAGTCAATGGGCACATACTTGCCGGTGGCGGCCAGGCTGTCCAGACTGACGATGAGCTTATCAATGAGCCATATCAGCTTGCCGCCGTTCATGGCGTACTGGTCAATGATAAACTTTTCTTTTTCGGTGAATTCGCTTTGCGGGCGGGCAATGACGAGGATGTCCACCAGTTTGGGCGGGATATGGATAATGGTGTCCGGATTGACAAAGCCGATGTCATAGTACTGTGACAGTGTCTTGGTCAGGTCTTTTATCATGATGGGGGCCAATTCGCCGTGGCCCTGGGTAAAGACAATGGCCGGCTTGAAGCTCATGCGCAGTTTTTGGATGGCATTGGCGAACTTGTATTCCAGCAGGCTGATGGAGTTGTTGAGTGCCACTTCGGGATTGAGCGTCGGGTTGGAGTTTTCGAGCAGATTGACAATCATGGCGCGGCTGCCGTAGTGGACGATGGCCACCGGATAGATAAACTGCTCCGAGGTGCCACTTTTGTCTTTGACGGAGAGCCGGACCGGCACGATGCCTTTTTCGGCCAGCGCCTTGCGGTTTTTGTTGATTTCCTCGACGGTGCCCTCGTTGGGGTTTCGGAAGTAGTAGTGGAGGTAAGGCGATTGGGCGCGGAAGTCTTCGAGCATCTCCTTGGTGGCCTTTTTAAGGCGCTTGAAGCCGGCGGGAAACTTGCCGTCCAGCAGTACTTCTATCGTGATGTCGTTGTCCAGGTTGTGGAGCAGCTTTTTGGTGGCGCCGGTGAGTGTGTAGCGCTTCTCTTCCGTCAGGTCCAACCGGGCATAATAGTATTGGCCGATGACGTTGACCAACAACAGGATGAGGAGCAACAAGATGAAGTTGGTGATATCCGCCTTACGGGATGGTGCGTTTGTTTTCTTTTTCTTCCTTGCCATAGTGCGTCTCTTATCCGCGCAGTTTGTCAAGATTGAGCCGGGTAGCCGCCAGGAAGGCGATGATGACGGAAGCAAAATACAGGATGTTGCGGCTGTCAATGACGCCGCGGCTGATTTGGCGGTAGTGGTAGTCTATGCCAAGCATTTGGACGATGTCGTCCACACGTCCGACAAAGACCGGCAGCCGGCTCATAAAGTCAAATCCCCAGTAGAAGATAAAGGCCAACAAGGCCGCCAGCAGGAAGGCCACGATTTGGTTGGTCGTCAGTGACGAGGCAAATAGCCCAATCGCCGTGAAGGCACCGGCCAGACAGAGCAGGCCTAAGTACGAACCGGCGATGGCCCCGCTGTCCAAATTGCCTTTTGGCAGGCCCAACTGATACACCGAGTAGTAAAACAACAGCGTGGGCAGCAAGGCGACCGCCACCAAAAACCAGTCTGCCAAAAACTTCGCCAGCACGATTTGCCACGAAGTGACGGGCTTGGTGTACAAAAACTCAATCGTGCCCTGGTGGCGCTCCTCCGCGATCGCGCGCATCGTCACGGCCGGTATCAAAAACAAGAATACCATGGGCGCCACGTCAAAGAGCTGCTCCAGCGTGGCGTATTTGTAGTTCAGGATACTAAAATCCGGAAATACCCACATCAACAAGCCGATAATCAAAAAGAACACGGCAATCACCACGTAGCCGATGATGGAACTGAAAAACGAATTGACCTCCTTGAAAAACAAACTGATCATCCGTTTGCATTTTGGGTGAGCTGATGGAATACCTCCTCGACGCTAAACTGCTCGCGCGCCAGTGACAGGATGACCCAGTGGTTTTGTACGGCCATCCGGAACAAATCCTCCCGAATATCGCGTCCGTCCGTGCGGATGCGGTAGTGGTGGCCGGCTTCGGCTTCTACGGCTTTGACACCGTCCAGCTTTTCGAGTTTTTGGACAGGCACCTGGGTCTTGAACTCCACGCGGATGATGGCTTCGCCCTGCGCCTTGGCGGTGAGTTGTTCGATCGGCTCATCGGCCACGAGCCGTCCGCGATTGATGATGATCACGCGGTCGCACATGGCCTGTACTTCCTGCATGATATGCGTGGACAGGATCACGGTCTTTTGGCGGCCCACTTCGGTTATCAGGCGTCGAATGTCCACCAGTTGATTGGGATCCAGACCGGCAGTCGGTTCGTCCAGGATGAGCACTTCGGGGTCGTGGAGCAGGGCCTGTGCCAGGCCGACACGTTGGCGGTAGCCCTTCGAGAGCATGCCGATTTTTTTGTGCTGTTCGCGCGTCAGGCCGGTTTGTTCGATTTTTTCGGCCACGCGGCGGTTGACGTCCTTGATCCGGTGGATGTGGGCGACAAAGCTCAAGTACTCTTTGACGTACATGTCGAGATAGAGCGGATTGTGCTCGGGCAGGTAGCCGATCTTTTGTTTGGCGAGCAATGGTTTTTCGGAGACGTCTATGCCGGCGACAAAGACGCGTCCGGCCGTGGGGCGCACGAAGCCGGTGATCATTTTCATGGTAGTGGACTTACCGGCTCCGTTGGGTCCCAGAAAGCCGAGAATGCGTCCCTTTTGGACTTCAAAACTCACATTGTCCACCGCACGCTGTGTGCCGTAAATCTTGGTGAGTTCCCTGACCTTTACCGACATAGAAAACAATTTGGCGTCGTCAAAACGCTGTGCCGGCCCGTGGTGTTTCACGCCAGCCGCTAAAAAGCAAAGGTATTTAATTGCGAAGAAAAAATTACGAATGGCTTTGTTGCGCGGAAAAATTTGTCAGAGAAGCGATGAGTGCTAAAGAAGAATCCGGTAACTGTTTAGGTACCCGCTGTTTAGGTGCTCCTGTTTTCCTTTTGCTTTTTGTTCCCGTCGGCTAAAGCCGACGGCAATGCAATGCAAGGCAATGCATGGCAAGGCAAGGGCTGTTTTCTTACCTATTCACGCAACAAAACCATTACGAATTATGAATTGTCCGCACTGACACAAATGGAAGAGATTACGCATCCTGGCGGATGCGTGTGGGATGATTCGGGGGAAGTGGCAGGGGCACCGGTAAAAATAACTTCTTCAACAAGCATTTTAGTCCGAAGTCGCCTAACTTTGCGCCGGTTTACCGCCCCGGCTGCCATCGTATCGTCCGGTTGCTTGCCTTTGAAATGAATCCCCGCACCATTTATGAACCAAAGGCATACTTGCCTCGTCACACGAAGTGTGACAAACTATGAACGTAACTGTTTAGGTACCCGCTGTTTTTGTGCTAAAATGGCCTTTTTGCCCCTGTTTTTGCCTTGTAACTGTTTGAGCACCCCTTGTTTTTGCGCTAAAATGGCCTTTTCGCGCCTGTCTTTGGTAA
>JALVEF010000407.1 GCA_027031185.1 Saprospiraceae bacterium | reverse complement strand
AGCGCTGCTACGGCTGCGCTTTTGACTTCGACCTTGAACAAATTTGCTCGCAACTAATTCTCGCAACCGATTCGCTCTGTACATCAAATTTTCGATGCGTAGCAGCGCTACGTGAGAAAGTTTTACCAAAGGCAGACGCAAAAAGGGCATTTTAGCACAAAAACAGCGGGTACCTAAACAGTTACAAGACAATAAAAAAAGCCGCTCCCGGCGGGAGCGGCTTTCTCTTGCAAAAGGAATAAGAATCCCTTGGATGACCGGATTAGAACGGGCAATTGTGGCAGGGGTCCACTTTCGGATTGGCTTTTGGCTGAGAGATCAACTCCCGGTCACCCAGATAACCGATAACCCGAAATTCGGTACGACGGTTGAGCTGATGTTCTTCTTCTGAACACGGGGTATAGTCCACACAGTTGTTGACGAGGTTTTCCTCCCCATATCCCTTGGCGCGGATACGCGCGCGTGAGATGCCACGTTTGATAAGCCATCTGACTACAGATTTGGCACGACGCTCGGACAAACGCATGTTGTAAGCATCAGATCCGCGGGAATCGGTGTAGGAGGAGACTTCTAGGATGGCGCTGGGGTTGTCCTGCATCAACTGATAGACCTTTTCCAGTTCGGGTTCTGCTTCCGGACGGATGTACGCCTGGTCGAAGTCATAGTAGATATTGACCAGATAGGGGATGGGCTCGCCATCCTGCACTTCGCCCGGGCCGGTGTGGAAGTCCGGCGTGTTGACGTACGGTTCACCGTTCAGGTACATCGTACCACCCTTGTAAGTCATGCCGTTGGGGTAGGTACCTTCAGCCGGCTTGCCAGTTTTGCGGTCCATATACTTGCCGGTGACAGGATCATAGTACACATCGCCATCGGTACTGGCCACACCGCCTTTGGTGGGCATCAAGTTGAGATTTTCGTTGAAGGTTTTGCTTTCCTTGAGGCCCTTGGTGCAGACCTCGTCAGAGGAGGAGGCCAGGTAGTCGGTCTTTTCGGCCTTGACGGTGTAACAGCAGTCTTTTTTGAGGTCAAAGTGATACTTTCCGGTATTGTCCGTAGTGATGGTTTGGGCTTCCCCCTTGTCACAATCGGTGATGAGTCTTACGGTAGCGCCTTGGAGCGGCAAGCCGGTACTCTGGTCGAATACGACACCTTCGATGGCAAAGACTTTGGCTTTCTCCAGAGGAATTTCTACGAAGACAGGCTCACCCATTTTGATGTTTTTGGTACATCCTTCCTTGCTGTTGGGCTCGTACTCATCCTTGGAGGCGTCGAAGGTGCAGCACATGTTGAGTTTCATGTCCACCTGGAGCTTTCCTTCGGCGTTGGTTTCGAGTGTTTCGCCTGTGCAGCTGTTGACCACTTTGGCGCCTTCGATGCCTTCGCCCGTGTCGGCGTCATAGACAAAGATATGCACCGGCGAGGCGATTTTGCGGAAGCTGTAAATGTCATCGCCGCCGTTGCCTCCTTTGCGGTCGGAGGAGAAGTATCCGCAAGTGCCCTCTTCGTTGATGATGAGACCGAAGTCGTCCTCGGACGAGTTGATGGGTGCGCCGAGGTTTTCGGGCAGGCTCCATTCGCCGCCGTCCTGTTGCTCCATCACGTAGATGTCGAGACCACCCAGGCCGGTGTGACCGTCGGAGGCGAAATATAGCTTTCCGTTAGAGAAGTAAGGAAAGATTTCATTGCCCTCCGTATTGACGCGCGGGCCGAGGTTGATAGGCGGGCCCCATTGGCCGCCCTGTCTTTCCACGACGTAGAGGTCCATACCGCCGAAGCCGCCCGGCATATCGGATGCGAAATACATTTTCTTACTTTCAGAATCGAGTGTGGGGTGGGCACAGGAGTACTCGTCACTGTTGAAGTTGAGTTCTTCGACCTTGCCCCATTGGCCGTCTCCGCCGGTAGCAGTATAAATTTTCAGCTTGGTGATGCCGTCATCACTAGCCCCGCGCTTGCCGTTGTAGTTGTTGCGGGTAAAGTAGATGCGGTTGCCGTCTTTGGTGACGGCGACGGCAGCTTCGTGGTACTTGGTGTTGATATTTTTGGAGAATTTGGTGGGGGTGCCATATTCGAAATTGCAGATTTGGTCCCCTTTCTTTTTCTCCTTGACTTCGATGTAGTACAGTTCGTTAAAGGGGTGGCCGGTCCAGGTGTGTACCCGCTTGACGGCCGTGCCTTTGTCGCGTTCGGATGCAAACAGCAGTCCTCCTTTGTAGAAGGCGGGACTGAAGTCGTCCAGATTGGAGTTGAAGTCCAGATGCTTGACCTCGTAGATGCCGGCATTTTTGGTCATCAGCTCTTCTTTTTGGTCACAGGCTTCGGCCAGGAATTTACCGCGGATGTCGTCCGGCACGGCTTCGCGATATTGGCGGAACCACTCGCGTGCATCTTCGCACTTGCCATTTGCTTGCAGGGCCTGTGCGTAGTACAGCTTATGGATGGGCTGAGCTTCCGGCAGGCGGACGACCTGAGCGTACCAAAATTCGGCATTCTCGGTGTCGTCAATTTTGCGGTAGCACTCCGCCAGGTTGATTTTGGCTTCGGCCACGTCGTTTTTCTCCAGTATCTGGTTGTACAGGTGTATGGCACTCTGGTATTCCAGATTGTCCATCAGGTGCTTGGCGCGTTTGAGCTTGGCTGTCTGGGCAGATGCCACTGCCACAACCAAAAACATCAGCGCGATGGTGGAAAGGATTCTTATTCTTTGCATTTTAATTGATTTCGTTTTGGTTACTTACTGAATTTTTCGCTGTTTGTTGCACTTCTTTTTAGAAGTAACGCGGCGTCTCGATGCGGCGTACTTTGAAATCAAATTCATATCCCAACATGATCTCAAAGGAGCCGGGCGTTTCTTTCTGAATCTCCGTCAAAGTGAAGTCATAAGCTGCCCCGATACGCATGCCATTGCGTAGAATGTAAGAGGCCCAGATATCACCTGAGTCGTACGAGCTTTTGTCACCGATAAACTTTTCCACAGAGGAACGGAAGGCCGCGCCGACCCAAAGCGTCTTCATGAAAAGAAGCGACAAATCCACGTCAAATTCTGTGGGAGCATTGATGGTCTTTTTGACAGCATTTTTTGACAGTTTGCTGTCTATGCCCACATTCTTAAACAAGACAGAGGGCTTGAAAACCAGGTCATCGCCTTTGAGCGGGATGGCGCCACCGACAGCGAGATAATAGTGCCGGTATTGCTGAGCCACCAAAGGTGCGTTGGTCGGGCCCTGGTCATTGAGCTTGTGCTCAATGAGGTTGGGCGAGCTCAGACCGGCATAAAACCGCTTGGTGTGGTAGTAGAGTCCCAGACCGAAGTTTGGCAGCCATTTGCTGGGGCTGGTACCGAATGACGGATCGTTGGGTGTCTCCAGATTTACCTTCTGGAAATCTGCCCGCCAATTGGTGATACCACCTTGAATACCAACGGCCAAACGGGCCTTTTTGCTCAAAGGAATGCGATAGGCATAGACCAAGCTAGCTCCCATCGTCCGGCTCACGCCGATTTGATCATGCAGTAATGATAGTCCTACTCCTACACGATTTTCCCGCAGCGGTGTGTGTACGGTAAAAGTTTGCGTGATAGGAGCTCCGTCGAAGTTGACCCACTGAGAACGATGCAACAATGCAAAACTCAAATGCTCGTGCGACCCCGCATAAGCCGGGTTGTAGTACATTGAGTTAAACATGTACTTCGTAAACATGGGATCTTGCTGGCCATACAAGCTGACGCTTGCAAATGCCGCAATAAGTAAGGCTAGTAGGTTTTTCATGTTATGTAAGCTGTTTATATTTATCAAAAAAAAAGCTAATCTATCGTTTCCAAAAACCGTGCTAAAAGAGTATTGTTAGTGACGAAGCTCCAAATATCCGGTATATTTTTTTCCTGCGCCGTCGTCAATAATGTAGAAATAAGTCCCTGACGGTAAGCGTTTTGCGTTCCATTCGCCCGCCCAGTCGTTTTGGTAGTGCACCCGGTCAAAAATTTTGTTGCCCCAGCGATTGAAGACCATGATATGGTGGTTGGGGTACTGTTCCAGGCCCAAAATCTTCCAGTGGTCATTGATGCCGTCTCCGTTTGGCGTAAAGCCATTATATATATACAGACCGTCAAATGTCACGCAGTCGGCTACTTCGATAGTTGCCAGGGCGGTGTCGCAGTCCACCAGATTGCACACCTCATAATAAACCGAGTCCATCCCCCCGCAGAATGAGCTGTCGGGCACATAGTGGAGCACTCCGCCGGCATCAAAAACCGCATCGCCGCGAAGCGGTGATCCGATTATCTTCAACGAGCGGTAGTATCCGTTGTTGGGTAAGATGTCATTTTCCAGTACGGGAATGTCCACGGGTTCCTTGGCCGGTGTTTGCGCCACATCATCCACCGCGATGGGAGGCAGCAGCAAGACCGTATCATCCACGACGGTGACCATTAAGATCGTGGTGTCGCACAAGCCCGTATCGTCGCAGTAGCTCAGGCAGGCTTTCTCAGAGCCCAATTGTATGCCCTCGTAGAGCAGACAAGTGGTATTCAGCAGGACAAAATTGACGGTATCACCACTTGCATTGCTGCAATAGTCTGTCAGGCTCACCACCGGCCCGGTCATAAAGCTCGTATCCACACAGTACTCCAGGGATTGATTCACCTTGACCGCCTTATATACGGTGTCCGGGGGCGCCCAGTAAGCGCCGGCAATCACAGGCAGTAGCAGAAAGTATATCCCCGTCAGAAAGTGTACAAAGTGTGCCCTCATGGCATGTGTTTTGGTAACTGTTTAGGTACCCGCTGTTTTTAGGAACAAAAATGCCTATTTTATCCCTAAAAACAAGAGCACCTAAACAGTTACTGTAATGTCGATGCGGGGGAAACCAAGCGGCAAAATTACCGGATTTTTGTGCCACTTGCCCGAACCTATGCCCGGACGGGTGGCGGTCCTGCGCATATAGACGCGCTACCCGCGTCTATATGCACGTGTCAGGACAAGGCCCAGTCTGCCAGAAAAAGGGCACCAAAGAGCAGGGATGCCATCCCGTTGGTGGTGAAAAAGGCCAAATTGATCTTGGACAGGTCGCCGTCCTTGACCAACAGATGCTGATATAGCAGTGAAAATAAGAAAAGAATGCTACCTAACCACGTCAGCCAGCCGAAACGGAGATGAGTATGGGTCAGCTGCCATACCGTATAAAACAGTACTCCGGCCGTCACGATATGGGTGAGCGTGGATAGGAGCAATGCCCGGCGTCGGCCCACCAGGCTGGGAATGGAGTGCAATTGCATCGCTCTATCAAAAGCCTCGTCTTGCAGCGCATACAAAATATCAAAACCAGCCACCCAAGTGAATACTACGATACCGAACAAAATGGGCAACGCGTCAAACCGGCCCGTGACGGCCAGATAGGCACCTACCGGGGCCAGGCCCAGGCCCAGCCCGAGTATAAAATGGCTCAAGGCCGTAAAGCGCTTAGTGTATGAATAGCCCAGGATGACTGCCAGGGCCACCGGGGACAGGACGAAGCAAAGCCGGTTGATAAAATAGCTGACCACCACAAACAGCAATGCATTGAGCAGGACAAAGACCAATACATGTGATGCACGCATCTTGCCACTGGCCAGCTCCCGCCCGGCAGTGCGCGGGTTGGCGCGGTCTATCTTCCTGTCCACGTACCGGTTAAAGGCCATGGCTGCACTTCGCGCAAAGACCATAGCCAACAGCACCAGCATCAGCTTGTCCCATGGCATACCGGTGCCCCGGCTCCGCACACCGAGAAAGAAGCCCACCATGGCAAACGGGAGGGCGAAGATGGTATGGCTAAACTTGATGAGCGACAGGTAGTTGCGAAGCATATCGCGCCGGATTACTTTTTCTTCCTGACTTCTCCCGTCAGGTAGATTTTGGTCTTGACAGGCTCCGTATTGGCAGTGACGGTCACGTATTTTGAGGTCTTACCCGGGCGGCCTTTGGAGTCGAAGACTACCTCGATTTTGCCGGTCTTACCCGGCGGGACGGGCTCATTGGAATAGGTAGGCACGGTACAGCCGCAACTGGCCTTGGCGTCTTGGATGACGAGCGGCTCCGTACCGACGTTTTTGAATTCAAAGACATGTTTGACCTTGGTGCCTTCCTCGACGACGCCAAAGTCATACTTGGTCTCCGTAAATTGGATTTTGGTCGTCGGCCCCGTGACCTTGACGGTATTGTCATTGTCGCGGTTGAAGCGGCCCTTGTTTTCGGGCTGGACCAGCTTCTGTTTGGCCTCTTCGCGGATGCGTTGGTCATCGCCGGATACTTGTTGGCAGGAGGCCCAGATCAACAGAACGAGAAGAAACAATGCGTATCTCATGGTTTTTTTATTGCAAATCTATCTCATTTTGACGTAATGGTTTGGCTGTATGCCTTTTTTTTGGACTTCCTATGGTGTCTTTTGAGAAAAGTTTGCAGCGCCTATAGGGCGCTGCGGGGTGCATACGTCACGGGCCGTTCATCCAAGACCCTAAGCCGGGCATTGGGCGCAAGTGCACAGGGAAAATCAAAAGTCAGGATCAAATTGAATGATAGTGCCGCCGGCGCCGATTAGCAGGCCGGTGGTATCGCATACATGGACGTCGTAAAAGGGTAGGGCGGGCAAGCCACCGGCTCGGATCCAGGAATGGCCGCCGTCGGTAGTTTTGAGCAGCAGGCCGTCGTCTCCGGCAATGAAGCCGGTGGATGTATCCGTAAAGTACACGGCACGCCAGCCATTACGGCCGGTGGTGGTGTGATGCTGCAGCATTTGCCAGTGGTGTCCGCCGTCCGTCGTCTTCAGCAAGGAGCCGGCGTGTCCGATGATGTAGCCGGTGTCCGGAGCGGGAAAGGCCATATCCAGAAAAAAATCCCCATAATAAGGCAACCGGTGCCATTGCATGGCGGAGTCACGCTGTATAATGATACCGTATCCGGAAGCCACGGCCCGTTCGCCGGGCAGGAAGGCACAGGCGCGTAGTTCTTGTTCAAAAGTGTCGGCCCGGATGGTTTGGCCGTTGTCGTGGATGGTAAAGGCATAGCCGATGTGGAATGCGACGCCGGCGACGGCAATGCCGGTATGATGGCTGTCCAGCGCCACATCCCGGAGAATGTTGAGATTGTCAAAGATATGGCCTGTCTGCCAGGCGGCGTTCGCCGGTTTTTGCAGATAATATCCGGTATAACCCACGGCGACCAGCTTGCCGCCGGGGGCTGTTGTGATGCGGTTGAGCCGCTTGGGGGTCAGGCTGTCCGGTGTACTGACTTGGTTGCCGTCAATGGTAAAATAGATGCCCTTGTGCCAGCCAAAACCACCGACGATATGCCACCGGCCACAGGTGTCTGATGTGACGGAGGTCAGATCATAGTCATAGGGAAAATCAAGAAAGGCCCAGGAGACCGTTGCTGTAGGTGCCTTCCGGCATGCGGTGAGTACCAACAGCAAAGCCCCCAGGGCCTTTAATTGACTTTGGATCGAGCGGGGACTTCGCCCCGGTCCGGTATCAATTCTTTTTGCTTGTATCAGCCTGTTTTTGTGCAAGAGGCTTGGGTGCCGTCGGGAAGGCCGCGTGTCCAAAGTGTACATAAGCTTCGTCAGACTGTAAAGGAAATTTATAGTCCTCTGCAAATTTTTTGAAGAAGGCCTTCAACTCGTCCAACGGGACCACACGGGAGGCCGTTTTGGGATAGAAGGCGATATGCTCGATATGTCCGTCTTTGTCAAAGAATACGTTGAGCCACAGTTTCAGGCCGTCCAGATTGTAATTGACCTGGGACGCATAGGCCTCCATTTCTTTCAACATAGACATCCACTTGCCATAGGCCATGGCCATGTCATTGTTGCACTTGTCGAGCAGCATTTGGTGATGGGAGTACTGTTGTGTCAGGGCGTCGTACGCCTTTGCATGCTCCCCCAGGATAAAGACGCGAGGCAGCGTGGCGGTTTTATCAATGGGATTTTGTGCCCATATCACCGAACCTGCGAGGATAAAGAGAATAAGAGAGAAGAAAGACTTCATGTGCCAGGATTTTATGTAGCCAAAACTGAGTAGCCGGCAGAAAGTTATGGGTTGTCTATTAGTGCCAAGCTAACGATTTTTACCAGGGTTTGTTTTTCTTTCAGAAGTAGAAAACAGGCAATAACAATCAAATAACGTACCAGAGACGTCGTCCTTGGGGCGGATAATGCCAAATGGCCCTACAAAACAACAAGATAAAGGCTATAGCCCACATGTCCGTGGTGATAAATGGGGGCGGAATCCCTGGAGATTATTTTGGCTTTTTCGCTTTGGTGATGGTGTGCCCATATATGGCTATTCCGCTTTTCGGGCACCAGGCATGACTTAAATTTTGGCGTAACTGCTCTAGGTACCCGCTGTTTTTGCGCTAAAATGGCCTTTTTGCCCCTGTCTTTGGTTTGTAACTGTTTGAGCACCCCTTGTTTTTGTGCTAAAATGCCCTTTTTGCGTCTGCCTTTGGTAAAACTTTCTCACGTAGCGCTGCTACGCATCGAAAATTTAATGTACAGAGCGAATCGGTTGCGTGAAT
>JALVEF010000406.1 GCA_027031185.1 Saprospiraceae bacterium | reverse complement strand
CGGTTCGACGGCGCTCACCGTAAACGATTTCAACGTCCCGCACTTACTTGCCCTTGGCGCGGGGCAAGTGGCATTCATCACAATAAAAGCCCACGCGGAAGGACCAAAGCTTAATTCCCGCAAAGCAAGTCCTCCACCCACTTACCCCTGACATGCGACCATTGCCCCTGTGCCTTGCTCCTTGGGCCCTTGACCTTGTACCTTGGACCATTGATCTTGGACCATCAAATAGTGCCGGACTATTTTTTATTGCCAAAACTGTAACCTCCATCACATAACACACACCTAGCATGTCCTACCTTTAAACTTTTACCGGTACGGCCACTCAAACTCCAAACACTGGCACGTGATTCGCGTATGCGAGGGTGGGAGATATACCCACAAAACAAAGCGGGCCGGCTTTGGCACTGCTGCCCGGCCAAAAGACTCGTATCCATGAGACGATCCGACTGCCCTGACCTGACTCCCGATCCGGTGACGACTCGCATCCGCCGGCTTGCGGCTGCTATGTGGATGCTGATCGTCACGTACGCTCTCCATGCCCAAACGGACACACTCCACATCGTGCGCCAACTCAACAAGAACAAACAATACACGCGGGCATTAAACCTGCTCGATGCCTACAATCGCCACCACCGCGGCGACCTGACCGGTGCTTGGCTCCGCGCCCAAACGCTCCACCTGGCGGGCGACTTCACCGGCGCACAGCGCGCGTACTATACCCTTGAAAACAAACATCCGTACAACTACGACATCAAACTGGACCGCATCAACAAAGTCATAGATCACGGCGACATCGGCAGCGCCATCCAACAACTCCGGCGCCTCGCCCCCCAACTGCCCAAAGACTACTATTTTGTGGCGCACCGTACCCTGGCCCAACTCTTTTACTGGAAAGGTGAGTACGACAAAGCGTATAAAGAAATCAAAACAGCGCTCCACGTATATCCGGCGGACAAAAAGGCATTGCAAATACGGGCCGGCATCCAACGCGCCCGGAGCCATTGGACCGATGTGCGGATCGCCATACAAAAGGACGACCAACCCTTATCCGCATTCCGGTCAGAATTAGAAACCGGCTTTTATATTCACAGCCACCTGACAACGGGCGTGCTTCTGTCCCTGCCGGCCTTTGGCTATGACGACCACCGGCTATCCGTACCCCAAGGTGGCGCCTTCGGAATTTTTAATTTTACGAATACCGGCACACAAGTGCGACTGGACGCGGGCCTGGCTGCCTTCCGGGAAAAAACGGAATGGACCGGCGGCATCAGCATCACCCAACGCTTGTCGGATGTCGTGCGGGCGCGTGCCGCCATCGCCCGATTGCCCTACCTGACAACCACCCTGGCCATCCCTGCCGCACTAATGCAAAACCAAACGGACTTGCAAGTTGTCTATGACAAGCCAAACGGTTTTACGGGCAAACTGCTGTACCGCGCCAACCGCTTCGCTGCATTGGACAACGGCTTTTTCACCATCGGCGGCTGGCTCGTATCGCCCGGACTGCTGCCGGATGACTTTCAGATCCGCCTCGGGTACGGCTTCGGTTACAGTGACAGCAAGGCCAACACCTTCCGCGCCACGGAAAGCGTGGACAGCATCGCCGCAAACTGGGACTCCACCGCGGTCATCCCCGGTGTGTATGACCCGTTTTTTTCGCCACACCGCCAGATGGTGCACACTGCCGTGGCCGCAATGCAATACCAAATCAATCCCGGGCTGAAAGCCGGGCTGAATCTCAACTACGGCTTTTACGCGCGTACCGATGCCCCGCATCTCTTCCCGGGTGAAGGAGACGACGGCTTGTTGTCCATAGAACGGGGATTTCACAAGGCCACTTACCACCCCTTTGATTGGGCCGGTTACGTGTATTATGAATTAAGCGACCGGCTTAGCCTAAAGGCCTTCTACAAGTATCAGCGGACTTTTTATTACAAAAGCCACTACTTTGGGATGACCGGCCACTACTTATTCGGAAGATGATGCGACGGACGGACAAAAATATGTGGCAGTTTCGCGAAGCACGCGATGTGCGGCCTTACGATAAATTCATCCTGGCCGTACTGACATCGGCCGGCATCGTGAGCATCATCCATCTCATGGAGTGGTGGTTCCAACGCAAACACATCGTCAACTTTCCGCTCTTTGTCATCCTGAGCACTTTCTTTTGGTATGGAA
>JALVEF010000405.1 GCA_027031185.1 Saprospiraceae bacterium | reverse complement strand
TAGCGGCTCAGCTGCGACAAACCCGTATCCTCCGACACAATAGGCGGCGCCGCCTCCATCACATCACGCAC
The DNA here is from genome assembly GCA_027031185.1 of Saprospiraceae bacterium. GTDB lineage: Bacteria > Bacteroidota > Bacteroidia > Chitinophagales > Saprospiraceae > HyVt-613. The sequence continues at coordinate 2,111 of JALVEF010000405.1, read as the reverse complement.
CCGCACATCCCCGTTGCGATCCGGCGCCTCCAGCAACACACTCAGCACGCCCGCCTCCGTAATCGAACCGATAATCCGGCGCCCATCCAACACCGGCAATAGCGAATAATCCTTTTCCCGCATCAACCGCAGCACATCCGACAACCGCTGATCCGCCTGCACCGACACAAACGTCTCACCCACCTTGCGACCGATCAGCTCCCGCGCTGTCATCTCATCATCCAGAAATCCACGCTCCCGCATCCAGTTGTCATTGAAGATCTTACCGATATAGCGGCTCCCATGATCGTGAAACAACACCACCACCACATCATCCTTCGTCAACCGGTCTTTGAGCTGCATCAGGCCCGCCATCGCCGACCCCGCCGAATAACCGAGCAGCAGGCCTTCCTCGCGCGCCAGCCGGCGCGCCATCACCGCCCCATCCTTATCCGTCACCTTCTCGAAATGGTCAATCAAAGAAAAATCCACATTCTTCGGCAAAATATCCTCGCCGATCCCCTCCGTGATATAAGGATAGATTTCATTCCTGTCAAAAATCCCCGTCTCGTGATACTTCTTAAAGACCGAGCCATACGTATCAATGCCCCACACCTGTATATCCGGGTTTTTCTCTTTCAAATACTTGGCCACACCCGACACCGTTCCCCCCGTGCCGACACCTACCACAAAATGCGTAATGCGCCCGTCCGTCTGCTCCCATATCTCCGGCCCCGTACTCTCGTAATGAGCCTGCCGGTTGGACAAGTTGTCATACTGATTGACATAGTACGAGTTCGGGATCTCCTCCGCCAGCCGCTTCGAAACAGAATAATACGACCGCGGATCATCCGCATCCACAGCCGTCGGACACACGATGACCTCCGCCCCCAGCGCCCGAAGCATATCTATCTTCTCCTTTGACTGCTTGTCTGTCGTGGTAAAGATGCACTTATAACCCTTCACCACCGCCGCCAGCGCCAATCCCATGCCCGTATTACCCGATGTCCCCTCGATGATGGTGCCCCCCGGCTTGAGCAAGCCCGCGCGTTCGGCATCCTCTATCATCTTCAAAGCCATCCGGTCCTTCGTCGAATGCCCGGGATTAAAAGTTTCCACCTTACCCAGCACCAGCGCCGGCACATCCTTCGTGATGCGATTAATTTTCACCATCGGCGTGTTGCCGATTGTCGTCAGAATATTTTCGTGATACTTCATTCTCGCATTTAAGTCTGCAAAATTACCGCTAATAAACGGCACCACCCACGCTTTGGTTTAGAAAAATTCCGCGCGCACAAAGGAGAGAAAGTTTGCCGCCGTTCCGGCGGCGGGGTTTACCCGGCTGCCGGTTGTAGGGCTATATCCGTTTGTGCCTAATCGGTTGGCGGAGGCCAATGGAAAAGCAGGCCAGGCAGTGCAAGACAAGCCCGGCCCGTATTGCCGGCGGGCGCCGGCAATACGGGCCGGGCTATTTTTCATTTTTAATTTTTCATTTTTAATTGACTAAATGTAGTTTGCCAGCACAAACCGCACCGTCCGGCGCTCCCCGCGCCGGACCAGACGAAGCCGGACACGCCTGCCCGCCCGCCGTGAAAACAGGCGCACAATCCCATCCATGGTCCGGAATCGTACCGGCCAGCCATTGATACTTACCAGCACGTCCCCCTCCCGCACACCGGCGCGATCTGCCGGCGATCCGGGGATGACCTGCGACACCACATAACGTCTCAAATCGGGACCATCCGCAAAAACCGTCAGCCCCGACCGGTCCTGGCGAAAACGCCGCCGGCCAACGGGCGACAGATATACCCGCCGCCCCGGATAGTCAATCCGCACGCGGTAATTTTCCAGAAACAAGTTGCCCACATTGCCATTCTTGGGCGTATGCACCAGCAGCAAACTATCCGCCTCCGTTTGGAAAAAGACGACCGGCAAGTCACGCCGTATCTGCCCAAGCTCAATAAACCGCACGCGGCCTATAAAGCCGCGTAAACTTCCCCCGAGACCTGCCGCGATTCGCGCCGGCTTGACGCCCGGTGGCAAAATGCTATCGGCAAAGCTGTGCGTCACCAGCAAAAACGACAGCCCCGCCCCGCTGTCCAGCAGCAGACTCGCCGGACGCAACCGCCCAT
>JALVEF010000404.1 GCA_027031185.1 Saprospiraceae bacterium | reverse complement strand
AAAAGGCTAATCGGTACTTGCAAATTTATTTGGAAGCAGGAGAGCGGGGAGAGTCCGATTCGCTAACCCACCACCGGCCCCCTGCCCCGAAACTTTTCCGGCTGGTGGGGCTAAAGTCCCGATTGTTTTTTGGGCTTTTGTTATCCGTCCCGCACTTACTTGCTTTGCTTGATTTGGGGCTTGCCCCTTCCGCCTATGGCATTTGCCGGATTAGGCCACTTGCCCCGCATACATGGGCAAGTAATTGCGGGGCGGCAAAGCAAAGCAAATGAATGGCATCCTATTTTGCCGAAGCCCAAAGTCGAAAAAGCCGATAGAATGCCGGGCAGTTTCACGCTGCTGCCGTGCCCGTTCCCCTGCATAAAACCTCGCCGGCCAAAGGCCGGCAAACTCATCCTTTCAAATTGGGAGCCTGGGGCGTCAGGCCCAGTTCCAGCCCTTTGCGCTTCATTTCTTCCAGCGCTGCTTCCCGCTCATTGGGAATGACGCCTTCCAGAATGGACTCTTTGATGTGCTCCTTGATCACACCGACTACCCGTCCGGGCGGAATACCAAAAAAGGCCATGATGTCTTCTCCCGTGACCGGCGGCTTCCAGTTGCGCAGATGATCGCGGGCTTCTACCTCCGCCACCTTTTCGCGAAATACACGGTAATTGTCCAGGTAGCGCTTGCGCTTCTCCTCGCTCTTGGTCGTCATGTCACACTCGCAGAGCAGCAGTAAGTCATCCAGGTCTTCGCCAGATTCAAAGATGATGCGCCGGATAGCCGAATCGGTAATTTCGTCACCGGTCAAATTCATAGGTCGCTGGTGCAGACGCACCAGTTTGCGGACATATTCCATCTGCTGTCCCAGCGGAAAACGAAAGCGCTTGAATATGCGCCGCACCATATTGGCCCCGACAGCATCGTGGCCGTGAAATGTCCAGCCGGTATCCTCGGACCACCGCTTGGTGAGCGGCTTGCCGATGTCGTGCAGCAGGGCCGCCCAGCGGAGCCAGACATTGTCCGTCTTGGCAGCCACATTATCCAGCACCTGCATCGTGTGATAAAAATTGTCCTTGTGCGCCGTCTTACCCTTTACCTCCACACCGTGCATGGCGTACAGTTCGGGGAAGACCAGTTCCAGGAGCCCGCTCTTAAACATTAATATCCAGCCCTCCGATGGTTTATCGGCCATCATTATCCGCTGTATCTCGCCGGCAATGCGCTCCTGGGAGACAATTTCGATTCGCTGTCTGTTGTCGTGGATAGCCCGGAAGGTATCGGGGTCAATCCGGAAATGAAGTGTGGCCGCAAAGCGGATAGCCCTGAGCATGCGCAGGGGGTCGTCACTAAACGTCTGATGGGGATCGAGCGGCGTTTTGATGAGTTTTTGTTTGAGATGCTCCATCCCGTTGAAGGGGTCCAACAACTTGCCGTAGCTTTCCTCACTGAGACTGACGGCCATCGCATTGATGGTAAAATCCCGGCGGCGCTGATCGTCTTCCAAAGTACCGCTTTCGACGGCCGGTTTGCGGCTATTAGGCGAATAGGACTCTTTGCGTGCTCCTACAAACTCCAGCTGGAAGCCGGACGTATTGAGCATGGCGGTACCAAAGCGCCGGTACACCGCCAGGCGCGGCTTTTCGGGCAGCAAGGCCTGCACCTGTTTGGCCAGCTCAATACCGTTCCCTACACACACCACATCAATGTCCCGGACGAGTTTGTTGAACAATATTTTGTCTCGCACGGCACCACCCACAATGTACAAAGGCACATTGAGCCGCCGTCCCGCTTCGCGCAATACACGGAGAATTGGTAGCAGTTCTTTTTCGGACTCGAAAATCATCGCTCTTTTTCGGGACGGCAAAGATAGGTGAAAATAGTGCAATTCTCCCGGGGCTGGATCTCCGGCAAAAAGGAAAGGGAGGAGAGTTGTAACTGCTTAGGGCCCTGCTGTTTTTGCGCTAAAATCCAGGAGCACCAAAAAGTTATGGAGAGTTGTAACTGTTTAGGTACCCCTTGTTTTTGCGCTAAAATGGCCTTTTCACGCCTGTCTTTGGTAAAATTTTCTCACGTAGCCCTGCTACGCATCGAAAATTTGATGTACAGAGCGAATCGGTTGCGAGAATTAGTTGTGAGCAAATTTGTTCAAGGTCGAAGTCAAAAGCGCAGCCGTAGCACCGCTACGGTGAGCATTTCGA
>JALVEF010000403.1 GCA_027031185.1 Saprospiraceae bacterium | reverse complement strand
CCTATCCGTCGGCACAGTTTCCGGGCAAAGCGCGCTAAAACCACCCCAGGCGGTTAAAAAATCGCCGCACCCGCCGCGGTAAAACGTACCGACCCAGTAGCCCTGCTCTCGATTTTTGGGCCCGGTAAAACAATTCATTGTCCAGGATCGGACAGGTGACCAGTGTGTCTGGATGAAGGAGTGGGAAATCCATCTCGCCGGCGGGAATTTGGCGGCCCGCATTTTCCTTTTGGGTATGGGTGGCCTCTGCACCAAATCCCGCGTTGTACACTAGGTTTTTTTTCGGCAGGATGCAAAGCCCGCCCGCGCGGAGAATAGAGAAATACCACGCATAGGCCCACGAGTCATTCTTTCCTTGACGCGTATCCCAAAACTTCTCTTTGACATAGCGGCGCGCCAACGGACGGAGCGGGAGTGTGGAAAAGTCAAATTCTTCCAGGCCGGTGAGCGTCAAATTCATCCGCTCCCACGCGCGACGCCAGGTCGCCCATCCCCACACCAGGGGCATAGTCACGAAGGCGTAACTGGCCTTTATGGTGGAAGGGAAAAACACCGGATTGTCCCCGCTGATGTGCATGACACGCGGATTGTCCCGGTAGTGTTCCAGCAGTTCGGCAGCATAGCGGAAAAAGGACGGATCCGGCAGGCAGTCGTCTTCCAGGATGATGCCGTATTCTTCTTGTTGGAAAAACCAGGTGATGGCCCCGGCAACGGCCTGCCGGCATCCCGCATTGACATCCAGATAGCGGTGATGCACCTCGCACGGCCAGTCAATACGCTCAATTTCCGCGCGCGCCGCCCGGCAACGGGCTGCTTCGCCTTCCTTTGACGGACGGGGACCGTCCGCACCCACATAAATCACACGTGGCTGTATCGGCCGCAGGTGGTCAATCAACCGCCGCGTCAGCTCCGGCCGGTTGAATATTAATAAGAGTACGGGCGCGTTCGATCCTTTTTTTCCCATTTCCGTTTGGCACTCAGGGTATATCAGCAAATATATCATTTATTGACGTAAAAGCGCATAAATAGATGCACTATCCTGAAAAAGCATTTTCTTTGTCGCGCTTTCTAATCTCACCGTCATGCAAGATCCTGTAATCTTTGAACTGATCAACGAGGAAAAACTACGCCAACAGGAAGGCCTGGAACTCATCGCCTCCGAAAACTTTGCCTCCACTCAGGTACTCAAAGCCATGGGCTCCTGTCTCACCAACAAGTACGCCGAAGGCTACCCTGGCAAACGCTACTACGGCGGCTGTGAAGTTGTGGACAAGGTCGAACAACTCGCCATTGACCGCTTAAAAGAACTCTTCGGTGCCGCCTATGCCAACGTACAGCCCCACTCCGGGGCCCAGGCCAATGCCGCCGTCTTTCTCGCCGTACTAAAACCGGGGGATACCATCCTCGGCTTTGACCTGTCACACGGCGGTCACCTGTCCCACGGTTCGCCGGTCAACTTCTCCGGCAAGCACTTTCGCCCGGTCTTTTATGGCGTGGAAAAGGACACCGGCCGCATTGATATGGACAAGGTCGCTGATATCGCCCGCCGCGAAAAACCCAAGCTCATTATCTGTGGCGCGTCCGCTTATGCCCGCGATTGGGATTACGCCGCCTTCCGCCGCATTGCCGACGAAGTCGGCGCCCTGTTGATGGCGGATATCGCTCACCCGGCCGGCCTGATTGCCAAAGGCTTACTCAACGACCCGATGCCACATTGCCACATCGTCACTTCCACCACACATAAAACGCTCCGCGGCCCGCGCGGCGGCCTTATCATGATGGGCCAAAACTTCGACAATCCCTGGGGACTCAAAACCAAAAAGGGCAATATCCGCAAAATGTCCGCCATCCTCAACAGCGGCGTTTTCCCCGGCATGCAGGGTGGCCCCCTGGAACACGTCATCGCCGCCAAGGCAGTAGCTTTCTATGAAGCACTCCAACCGGAATTCAAAACCTACGCCGAAAACGTCATCCGCAACGCCAGGGCCATGGCCGCGGCCTTTATGGAAAAGGGCTACGGCGTCGTGTCCGGCGGTACCGACAACCACCTGATGCTCATTGACCTGCGCTCCAAGCACATCACCGGCAAGGACGCCGAAACAGCACTCGGCCACGCCGGTATCACGGTCAATAAAAACATGGTGCCGTTTGATGACCAATCACCCTTCATCACGTCCGGCATGCGTG
>JALVEF010000402.1 GCA_027031185.1 Saprospiraceae bacterium | reverse complement strand
GACATCGTAGTGGACCATGTTCCACTTGATATGGCCGCCCGCGGCTACCCACTCATTGTGCCATATCGCTTTGTCCCCCTGTATCTCTACATGTGATTTGCGGGCCGCCAATGCCCGGTCGTGGTCGGTGGCCGTGACTTCCAGCGTTTCGTTTTCGGCAAAGCGACGCGCGGTCTCTTTGACGACGGCAAACGCCTCCGGGAGCAATTCTTTCAGGATGATTTCCAGTTGTTCATCCTTTTCTTTTTGGAGTTTGTCTATCTGATCAAAGAGCTGTTCTTTGACTTCAAAGTCATCGGCCCGTTCGGCATCGCGACGCGTTTCGGCGATGGCTTTATCGTATTCGGACAAGTAATCGGCGATGCGGGCTTTGAAAGCCGTCGTTTTGGCCCGCAACTCGTCATTGGACAGGGCGTGCATACGTTCGTAGTGCGCGTTGATCTCATCTACCAACGGCGCGTACAAGGCCATATCTTTATCCTGCTTGGAGCCGACAAGCTTTTTGACTGTTTTTTTGAAAAAGTTTAGCATGGAGTTGTTTTGTGCATTTCCGAAAGACCAAACGAAAGAGCCGGTGCTTCATTGTGAGACAATAGCCGTGCAAAGTTAAGGTTTTGCGCAGACCGGCATAGTTGCTATTTAGTGTACATTTGTGGTCCTTATAGGTAACTGTTTAGAGGCTCCTGTTTTTTTAGCACCAAAAGCGGGGCCCTTTAACAGTTACCCTTATACCACAAACGGCAAAATGACCGCCAAGTTCATCCATGTTGTGATTCTATGTACCTTGCTCGGCTGTTTGTCCGCCTGCAAAAGCCGCAGCCCCGGCAATATGCGCAACATACGCCCGTATTATTATCCCATTGAGCACCTGGAGGACGGTATGATGTTTGTATATAAGTACAGAGATGACTTGCTTCCGCCAGCCCTCTGGCATCTTCGTTTCTCCACCGAAGCAGGTGCACAATACCTTTATTTTACGGAACTTGACGACTCACTCACCGTAAAACAGACCATCAAAGAACGCATTTTCCCTTCGGGTAGCAAGATTGTTGCCTATACTATCACGGAACGTGACTCGACGGGACATCGTCAAACAGCTCAAATGCAAATTTTATCCGGGGATGTCTTTCCGTTTTGGGTGGAGGACAATGGCGGAGTGTATATTTTTGAGGCCAAATGGTTTTTTCCGCATGAGCCGGAAGTAAAATACACACTTGTGCGTAATAGGAGATACAGCGGGGACACGACCTTCGTATTCAAGGGACGAAAAATCCCCGCGGTGAAGTTTAGCGTAAAAGAACTGGTGGAAACCGAAATAAACGGAAGCCAGGAGCTAACGTTTGATTTGATGGAAGTGTACGCCAAAGGCCTGGGATTGGTCGCATCCGAAAGGCGATTGAATGACAGCCTTGCTTTGGCGTTTGTGTTGACCGATACGATCCGGGGACAATTGATGCTGCCCCACTAAGGACAATGTCTGTTTGATGAAAAAAATGGGCCCCTACATAATTGCTCTCGTGCTGTTCTGCATCGCCACACCGGCCGGCGCACAGGACCTCGTGCAAAAACAAACCAAAAAAATTGTCCGGGTAGAAAAATTGCCTGCCTCCATCAACTCCCCCTTTGACGAAATCATGCCCGTTTTGGCCAATGATGGCAAACAGCTCTTCTTCACCCGCGTCGGCTCCGATGACTTTACCCCGACGCTGTACTTCAATGGTGAAGACCTCTTCTGGAAAATGCCCTACCAGCGCTATTTGCGCAGCCTCCGCAAGACGTATGAATGGATCGGGGGCACCCAGGTATCGGATCCGGTGCACTCCAAGTTCAACCAGGACATCTGGGTCGCCGAAATAAAAGACTCAGTCATCGGAAAAGTAAGCCGGCTGGCCTATCCGGCCAACAACGCACTACCCAACGCACTGTGTTCGGCCACACCCAACCCACAAGCCTTTATCGTCATCAACCAGTTTTTCCCGAAGGGAGGCATGCAAGAAGGATTCTCCGTACTCCGGCGCCGGCCCGACGGCAAATGGAATTTCCCCGAACCCATCAACATCGAGGGCTTTCACATCACCGGACAAGAAGTCAATCTCAACCTCAGCAAAGATGGCAGCGTCTTGCTCTTGTCTATGCGGCGCTCCGACTCGCACGGATTGCAAGATCTTTATGTCAGTTTTCGGGAGCCCGGTGGCAA
>JALVEF010000401.1 GCA_027031185.1 Saprospiraceae bacterium | reverse complement strand
CAAACCCCACTGGCTCACCGTCAAAGCCAGCCCCGGCGATGGCATCATCCTCCTGCTCACCAGGTACGACCTCTATCCATACACCTGCAACGAAAAGAAGTTCTATCAACTCAACGGCCTGAAGCCCGGCGCATCCCTCCACGCCGGCAGACCGTACAAACTCCCCATCCTCGTCTATCACTACAACGGCAAAAGCATCCGCTCCACCATCGGAGACAACAATTTGGAAAAGGCCATTCGAATCAAGACTTTCAACGAAATTCTATTCCAAAAAGGGCTGCGATCCGCTTCTTTTCTCAAAGACAAGGAGCTATGGGTTCCTTACCATGAGCTAAAATGCCCTCATGCCAAACCGCGCCCCGCCCCTGCCGGCGGCACATTTCCCATCTTTGGTAAGAAATACGCCGAAGTCAAGCCCGTCTCTGCACAGCTCAAAGGCAAAGTATTCTACATTGTCAGCGGACATGGCGGGCGAGACTCCGGCGCCCTCGGCAAGCGCGCCGGTCACACGCTTTGCGAAGACGAATACGGCTATGATGTCGCCCTCCGACTCGCCCGCAAACTCATCGCGCGTGGCGCCACCGCGCACGTCATCTTGCGCGACCCCAACGACGGCATCCGTGATCAGGCATTTTTACCCTGTGACACCGACGAGGTCTATCTCGGAAACAAAAACATCCACCCGGCGCAAATCCCCAGACTCCAGCAGCGCGCCGAAATCATCAACCAGCTCTATCTCACCTACAAAAACCGCGGCGTCCCGGACAAAAACCAAATTGCCGTCATGCTGCACGTGGACTCCCGCAATGCCAGGTCACGCGCCGATGTCTTCTTTTACTACGCTCCCGGCGCCACTTACAGCCAAACTATCGCCCAACACCTCCACAAAACATTTGACCAAAAGTATAAAAAGCACCAGGCCAACCGTGGCTACAAAGGCACCGTTTCCCCGCGCGACCTCTACATGCTCGTCAACCTCAAACCGCCTGCTGTCTATCTCGAACTCGCCAACATCCGCAATGCGGCCGACCAGCGAAGGCTCGTCATCTGGCAAAACCGCGACGCACTCGCCAAGTGGATCGCCGATGGTTTTGTCTCCTTTTTCCAATAGGCAGCCTGATCTAAAATGCAGCAGCTACATCACGCGCCAGCTCCCGCACTTACTTGCCCCAAAGCGCGTGGCAGCTGTCGCTCATCCTCCGTAGAGCAAATGCAGAAAGAGACTAAACCCAAACTTTGCAAAACAAGTAAGTGCGGGACAGGTTCAACGCATTCACAATAGATTCGTATCTTTGTCCGCTCATTTCCACACAGCTTGAAAACCGCCACCCGACATATCATTTTCTCCCTGTGGATGACCCTGCTCTTGTGCGGCCGGGCGGCCGCACAAGAATTTCCCGACTCCCTCTTTGAAGGATTTTGGGTCGGCGAGCTCACCCAGGATCCCGGCGGAATGGCCGAGCGCTACCCTTTCAGGATGCGCATCCGCGTACTGCAAAACCACCGAGTCGAAGGCCGCACCTATGCTAACATCTACGACGACCCCAACTTTGTCAACTTCGACTTCACCGGGCACATCAGCAAGGGCAAGCTCCTCACCTTCCAGGAAACCAAAATGGTCGAAGGCACCAAGATGAAAGACTACGAGTGGTGTATCAAAGGGGGGCAGCTCATGCTCTCCGTTGAAAAAGACCGCTATCTGCTCCGCGGTTTCTGGCAAGGTGTCACCGAGCAGGGCTACACCTGCATCCCCGGCAAAATTTTTCTCGAGAAAAAACGCGCTCCCTGACTATGCAATTTACCGACAAACTCAAACATACTATCCAACAGGCCGTCCGCGATCTCTACGACTTCGAATGGACCGCAGACCAAATTCAAATCAACGAAACCCCCGAGCATTTTGACGGGGACTTCACCGTCGTTACTTTCCCCATCACCAAAGTCGCACGCAAGCCGCCTCACGAAATCGCCGCCCAACTTGGCGAACAGTTGGCCACCCAACTCCCTGAAATTCAGGCCTTCAATGTCGTCAAGGGCTTCCTCAACCTGTCTCTCAAAGACGAAGCCTGGTTCAGCATGGCCGGCGAAAAAAACACCGCGCCCGCCGGAACGGTGGGCACCATTCTCGTCGAATACGCCTCGCCCAACACCAACAAACCCCTACATCTCGGACACATCCGCAATATACTACTCGGCT
>JALVEF010000400.1 GCA_027031185.1 Saprospiraceae bacterium | reverse complement strand
TTCGTCAAAATGCTCACCGTAGCGCTGCTACGGCTGCGCTTTTGACTTCGACCTTGAACAAATTTGCTCGCAACTAATTCTCGCAACCGATTCGCTCTGTACATCAAATTTTCGATGTGTAGCACCGCTACATGAGAAAATTTTACCAAAGGCAGACGCAAAAAGGGCATTTTAGCACAAAAACAAGGAGTGCTCAAACAGTTACAAACCAAAGGCAGACGCAAAAAGGGCATTTTAGCGCAAAAACAAGGAGTGCTCAAACAGTTATAAACCAAAGGCAGGCGCGAAAAAGCCATTTTAGCGCAAAAACAATGGGTACCTAAACAGTTACAAAATTATTTACATACAATGCTACATCTAAGGTTTCTTCTTCTAACTCAAGCTATCGCTTGAATGTAGGAAAAAGTAGTAAGGTCAAGCTAAACAGTTAGGTAAAATGTTGGCTCTGGCGAGAGGAGAGGTGGATGCTAACGGGCTTTTGCCTATTTTTGCCGCGCGCTCACCGGAGGTAGCGGAAAAATGCAATATCATGGCAGATGTACAGGACTTGTTTAAGAAGATCATAGCCCACAGTAAGGAGTATGGTTTTGTGTATCCTTCGAGTGAGATATACGAGGGATTGGGAGGCGTCTATGACTACGGCCCGCTGGGCGTGGAACTGAAAAACAATATCAAGACTTACTGGTGGAAGGCCATGGTACAGTTGCACGAAAATATCGTGGGCATTGACGCCGCCATCTTTATGCACCCGACGACGTGGAAGGCCTCCGGCCACGTGGATGCTTTTAATGATCCGCTGATTGATAATAAGACGAGTAAGAAGCGCTACCGCGCCGATGTACTTATCGAGGACTATATCAAGAAGCTGGAGGAGAAAATCGAGAAGCAGGTCAAAAAGGGGCGCAAGCGGTTTGGTGAGGCTTTTGACGAGGAGAAATTCCGGGCCACTGACGGGCGCGCCGTGCAGTATGCGGAGAAGATCGCGGACATTGAGGGGCGACTCCATACGGCCATGCGGGACAATGACCTGGTGGCGTTGCGTGATTTGATCGTGGAATTGGAGATCGCTGACCCGGTGTCCGGCTCACGGGACTGGACCGAGGTGCGGCAGTTCAATTTGATGTTTTCCACGCAGCTGGGCAACATAGCCGGCGAAGCCGGCAAACTCTATTTGCGTCCCGAGACGGCGCAGGGGATTTTCGTCAACTTTCTGAATGTGCTGAATACCACGCGGCAGAGGCTGCCGTTTGGGATTGCGCAGATCGGCAAGGCGTTTCGGAATGAAATCATAGCGCGTCAGTTTATTTTCCGGATGCGCGAATTTGAGCAGATGGAGATGCAGTTTTTTGTGAAGCCGGGGACGGAGATGGAGTGGTATAATGCGTGGAAGGAGAAGCGGATGCAGTGGCACCGGGCGCTCGGTGTGCCGGCGGAGAAACTTCGCTTTAAGGATCATGAGGCCTTGGCGCATTATGCGAATGCGGCGGTGGATATAGAGTTTGAGTTTCCGTTTGGGTTTAAGGAGTTGGAGGGTATTCACTCGCGCACGGATTATGATTTGAGGCGTCATGAGGAATATTCGGGTAAGAAGCTTCGCTATTTTGATCCGGAGACGAGGGAGCATTTTGTGCCGTACATCATCGAGACGTCCATCGGGGCGGACCGGATGTTTTTGGCGCTGCTCAGCGCCGCCTACCGGGAAGAGGAAGTGCCGGACGCTAAGGGGGGCACAGCCACGCGTGTGGTGTTGAAATTGCCGCCGGCGCTGGCGCCGGTCAAGTGCGCGGTGCTTCCATTGTTGAAAAATAAGCCGGAGCTGGTGGACAGAGCGAAAGAGGTCTTTGAGACACTGAAGTACGAATTTGCGTGTCAATACGATGAGAAGGATGCCATCGGGCGCCGGTATCGCCGGCAGGATGCCATCGGCACGCCGTTTTGTGTGACGATTGATTTTGTGAGCCTGGAGGATGATACGGTCACGATCCGGGACCGCGACAGCCTGGAGCAGGTGCGGGTCAAGACGGCGGATGTGGCGGCTTTTATCCGCGAAAAGGTGGACTGGGCGCCGTTGTTGAGGGCTGTTGGCGCGTCGCCCCTGTGAGGCTGACGTGTCGCCCCTGCGGGGCTACTGACGTGTCGCCCCTACGGGGCTACTGACTGACGTGCCGCCCCTACGGGGCTGCTGACGTGTCGCCCCTA
>JALVEF010000399.1 GCA_027031185.1 Saprospiraceae bacterium | reverse complement strand
GTTACAAAATTAGAAATCGCTTGGGCGATTTTTTGCGCGGCAAAGCCATCGCCGTAATACCGGCCACCGGAAACCGGCGAAGCTTTTGTTAGTTCTGCAAAACGGGTCAGGATGGTGGTTGTGTTGGCGGGATCGCACAGGAGGCTGTACCCGGCTTGCACGAGTTCAATCCATTCGGATCGTTGACGGACGACGAGGGCGTGCTTGCCGGCATAGTAGGCTTCACGCTGGAGTCCGCCGCTGTCGGTGATGATGTATTGTGCTTCTGCCAACAGGTAGTGCATTTCGAGATAGGATACGGGCGGGATGATGGTCAGCTCCGGATGAATCCGGAAGGTTTCGAGTTGCTTGCGTGTGTGTGGGTGCAGGGGCAAGATGACGGGGATTTTGCGGTGGATGGTTTCGAGTGCGCGAATGATTTCTTGCAGGTGTTTTGGGTTGTTGACATTGGCCCGGCGGTGTATGGTGGCGAGTATGAATTGGGGGGGCAGTGGTACAGCCGGCCGGCGTGCCTGACTTTGAAAGATGCGAAAAGCGTCTTTGAGGATGTCTCCGGACAAGATAATTTTTCCTGTGACGGCTTCGGTGGCCAGGCAGGCCACCGAACTTTGGGAAGGGGCAAAAAGGAGTGTGCTCACCCGGTCCACAAACAGGCGGTTTTGTTCTTCTGGCATTGATGCGTCGAAGGAGCGGACGCCGGCTTCGATATGTGCGACCGGAATATCCAGTTGTACGGCAGCAGCAGCACCGGCGTAAGTGGTGTTGGTGTCGCCAAAGACGACCACGATGGCGGGGCGCTCGGCGCGCAATATGGGAATGAGGGCATGAACCATGCGGTCTATCATCTCCCGGCGTTCCAGAGAATGGATGCCGAGTTGATAATCCGGCTCGGGAAGCCGGAGTGTGTCGAAGAAATCCCGGCTCATCCGGGGATCAAAGTGTTGGCCGGTATGAACTAAAACCTCGCGGATGCGCCGCATCCGCAACCACTCTTTACTCAAAAGTGCGGCTTTGATAAAGTGCGGGCGGGCACCAACGACGGTCAATATTTTGCGGTCAGGCGTTGACACGGGGCTGCGCATTGATTAGATCCCAAATCCGGGCGGTGAAGCGTCCGGCTATGGCGGGCCAGTGGTAACGGTCTGTCCACTGGGTGGGTGGGATGGACGGGTAATCGCTTTGTCGCCACCGGCGGAAAAGTGTTAGGATGAAGGCTTTGAGAGGCGCCGTATCGTCTCCGTCATAGGCGATGAAGAGGTGGTCAATACCGTGCAGTGCCTGTTCCAACAATTCATCGCGGGGGCCGTTGACCAGGGTAATGATGGGATTGCCGGCAGCAAGATATTCATAAATCTTGGAGGTCAGTACGCCTTTGTATTCGGGATGTGACGCCGTCAGCATGAGATTGATATGTGCGCGGGATTGAATGCGGCGGGCGTCCTGCTGTGGAAGAACACCGCGCAATTCGATGATATCCTCCAGGCCGAAGGGAGCGGCAAAGTCCCGCCAAAGACCGGCATCGCGCCCGGCTTGCAACAAACGAATGTGTTCTCGCGGCAGTTTGTTTTCCATAAAGAGTTCTTGCAATGCACGCAAAAGGAGATGGGGGCGCCGGCGATCTCTAAACATGGCGCCGGTGTAGGCGATGGTGAACTTGTCCGGGTAATGATGGGCTTTGGGGGGGATGGTGAGTACACCGTTGGGGAATACAGCGACGTTGTGATGAAAGCGGCGCAAGTGGATGGCAAGGCCTTCGGAAACGGTGGTTACGAGCGAAGCTCGTGCGGTAATCTTGCGGTCGAACCACAGCTGCAGGTTTTTCCATAGATAATTGCGAAAAATAGGATCCACATGGAGGTCGCGGAAGTCGGCAATCCAGATCAGGTGTGGGTACTTGCGTTTCAGGAGCCATGCGACTATGTGGTCGGCCCATGGGGAGAAGGATGAATAGATGACGGTATCCGGATGTGCCTTCAAGATCTTTTTGGCTATGCGATAGGCGGAGAGGATATAGACCAGACCGCCTTCGCCGATGAGGAGATTGACTGGGAAGGAACGCATGGCTTTGAGAAAGAGTCTGCCGGCAGGGCGCTTTTTGAGTGCAGCTTCTTTGGATTCACGGTTGCCGGTGAGCCGGGCGGCGATGCGGCGGTAGTCGAGGGTGGGGACTTCTACCACTCGAATGTCTTCGGGTATTTTCTGATCGGTGGTAAGCACTACCCGGCGGTTGGCGGTGGTCAGGACGGTGACCTGATCGAAGTAGGGGCGACAGTGTGTTGAAAGTGCAAAGCTGCGCTTGACGCCGGGTGATTGGATCGGCGGATAGTAGTAGGCCAGGAAGAGGATGTTGTCCGGTGTTGACGACATGATACCTGCGACGATGAAAGGACAAAGAAAAGGGATTGGCGGCAATCTGACAGGAATACGAATAAACCTATTTCACATGTAACTGTTTAGGTACCCGCTGTTTTTGTGCTAAAATGCCCTTTTTGCACCTGTTTTTGCAAAAATTTTTCTCACGTAGCGCTGCTACGCATCGAAAATTTTTGCTTCAACAGGAACAAAAATGCCTATTTTATCCCTAAAAACAGGAGCACCTAAACAGTTACTTTCACATTAAATCTATCATCCGCCCATTTTGCGGGATTGTCGAGAATGTATTGCGCGATGCGGCGGTATTCATTTTCATTGCGGATGATATGGTCGTAATATCGTGATTGCCAGGCGAAACCGGTATTTATTTGGCGTGCGTTTTTGGTCACCCCAATTTTGAAACCGCGGACGATGGATGCCAGGTTTTGGGATTGTGGGCCGAATTTGTTTTTGGCGGGTCCGGGCCACGTGCCGGAATGCGTGCCGGGCCACGCGCCGGAATGTGCGCCGGAATCCGCGCCGGGACCCGCGCCGGGACCCGCGCCGGAATCCGCGCCGGGACCCGCGCCGGAATCCGCGCCGGGATGCGTGCCGGGATGCGCGCCGGGATGTAGAGACGCAAAATTTTGCGTCTCTACATCCCGGCGCATACCATCCCGGCGCATACCATCCCGTTCCGCCATACATTTTTCCACCGGTTTATTAATGATGATAATGCCATGCACGTGGTTGGGCATGATGACATGTTCGCCCAATTCGACAAACGGGAAATGTTTGGGTATTTCGTACCAACAGGAATTGGCAATATGCCCCATGGCAGACAAATTCATTTTGGCGTTCACGACATCGCCAAACCAACAACGCCTGTTTTTTGTACAAATGGTGACAAAATAGGCGCCATTCCACCCGTAATCCCAATATCGCAAACGCGTGGATTCAATGCGGTATTTGTTTTTGAATTTTGCCATCGGGTCAATATTCGCAAATTGCGTCCCCGGCAAATATAACCAAAACAAATTGTAACGGCTGAGGTACCCGCTGTTTTTGCGCTAAAATGCTGCCCAAAACAGTGCTCAGGGCGGGCTAAGAGGGAAGGTTTTCGTGCTGGGCTTGCTAATGGGCAAGGGGATGCCAGGGACAGTTTGGTATACCGGAGCGGGGGCAGGCTGTGGATGTGTATTTCGCGCTTGGCGCCCGGCAAATATGCCGACAAAGCCGGGGAAGAACTGTGGTAATTTTCGCAAGGGTTTCAGGATGGGAACCCAAAACGGAGTGGATAGCTTGTTGTACTGCCAAGATCTTCGGTCTTCAATGTTGGCGGCGATGCGATTTCGGATGGAGATGTTGCTGACGCCGCCGCGCCGCATTTTGACGATAGTTTTGGGCAGGTAGGCGCAGGGCTGTCTGTTGATGTAGAGGAAGCGGAGCATGAGCTCATAGTCGGCGGAGTACTGCATGGAGGTATTGAAGCCGCCGAAGCGCTCGTACAGGGACTTGCGGGCGAAGAAGGTGGGATGCGGTGGCGACCAGCCGCGTTTGAAGTTGTCGCGGTTGTAGGGGCCGGAGAACCACACGCGTGTGACCTTGCGGGTATTTTCGCGGGCGACGTAGTCGAGGTCTGCATAGACGACATTGGCGTTTTCTGCTCGCATCAGGTTGATGACATCGGAGATGACGCGGTCGTACACGTAGAAGTCGTCGGCATTCAGGACGGCGATGACATCACCGGTGGCGGCGATGAGTCCTTTGTTCATGGCGTCGTAGATGCCGCGGTCTTTTTCGGAGATGAGTTTGGCGACGTGGGGGAATTGGCGGACAATGTCCAGTGTGCGGTCGGTGGATTGACCATCTATGACGATGTGCTCAATATCGGGATAGTCCTGGCGGGCAACGGAAGCCAGTGTATCGTGTATAGTCTTCTCACAGTTGAGACAGGGCGTGATGATTGTTACTCTCATAGAGCAAATATAGAGGAATTACAGAAAGTTATCGCCGTACTTTTCGTGGATTTGTTGGCGCACCTGCTTGATCTCCTGCTCGCGGGACTTGGGGTAGATGAGCAGGACGTCGCCTTCGTCAATGACGATGAAGTCTTCCAGGCCCTTGATGACAGCGAGTTTGCCTTTGGGCAGGCGGATCATGTTGTTGTGGCTATCCACCAACTCGATTGGGTCTGCCAAGACGGCATTTCCGTGCTCGTCTTTGGCGGATTCGGTGTGGAGAGATGCCCACGTGCCCAGATCCGACCAGCCGATATCCGACGGCAATGTGTAAACATTATCCGCATTTTCCATGATGGCATAGTCAATGGAGATGCTCGGTGTAGTAGGATAATACCGGTCAATAAATTCTTGTTCGCGCGGCGAGTTGTATGCGCCGGTGTCTTGCGACAAGATATCATATATATCGCCGGCATATTGCCGGAAGGCCTTCAAAATACTCTTGACATTCCAGATGAAAATACCTGCATTCCAGAGATATTCCCCACTCGCCAGATAGGCTTCGGCTGTTGCCAAATCCGGTTTTTCCTTAAATGCCTTCACTTTGTGGATGCCGTCCACCCCTTGCTTGTCAAAGTGTATATAACCGTAACCGGTGTCGGGGCGTGTCGGCTGAATGCCCAAAGTCAACAAGGCATCATTTGAAGCGGCGAAGTTCAGTGCTTTTTGGATTTGCGACAAAAAGGCATCCTCCTTTCGGATGAGGTGGTCGGACGGTGCTACCACCATATTGGCATCGGGATCGAGTGCGGCGAGTTTGAGTGCGGTATAGGCGACGCAGGGGGCGGTATTGTTGCGGGAGGGTTCGCCGATGATTTGATTATCAGCCAGCGTGGGCAACTGTTCTTTGACCAGCGGGACGTACTTCTTGTTCGTGACGATAAAGATATTCGACTCCGGGATGATTTTCTTAAATCGTTCCACGGTCATTTGGAGCAACGACTGACCAGAGCCGGTAATGTCCAAAAACTGCTTGGGCATCTCTTCGCGGCTGGCAGGCCAGAAGCGGGAGCCGACACCGCCGGCCATGATGGCTACATAGTTCATACGCATTGGTTTGGGGGCAAACTTACGGGATTTTTTGGGTTGAGGCGGTGAGGGGATGTGGTGGGTGCCGAGGGCGGGCGAGGGCGAGGATGGTTTGCCAAACCGGTGTTCCGGTGATAGTGGTTGAAGGCCGGGGGACGCGGTGGGTACCGGGGATGGTTTGCCAAACCGGGGGGCCGGGGACGCAGGTGTACCGTACGGGCCCGAAGGGGCCGTAAACTTTTTTTACCTGACAAAAAAGAGGCCGGGAAGGAGTGTCCTCCCCGAGCCTCATTACAATTCAAAAGACTGTGCTTCTTATGAAAGGGCGGGGGCTTTGGCAATCAGGTCAAAGCGGTCGGCATTCATGACCTTGGTCCAGGCCTTGACGAAGTCGCGGACAAAGCGCTCGCGGTTGTCGTCTTGTGCGTAAAATTCGGCGTAGGCGCGGAGGACGGAATTGGAACCCAAGACGAGGTCCACGCGGGTGGCGGTCCACTTGGTCTCGCCGGTGCGGCGATTGACGATGTGGTAGAGGTTGTCGCCGGCGGGCTTCCAGGTGTACTGCATGTCGGTCAGGTGGACGAAGAAGTCGTTGGACAAGACGCCGGGATTGGCGGTGAAGACGCCGTGTGCGGTACCGCCGTGATTGGTGTCGAGTACGCGCATACCACCGATGAGGACGGTCATTTCGGGTGCGGTGAGGCCCATGAGTTGGGCGCGGTCGAGGAGGAGTTCTTCGGGCTTTTGGCCGCAGTCGTGCTTGAGCCAGTTGCGGAATCCGTCGTGGATGGGTTCGAGGTAGGACCATCCTTCGATGTCGGTCATTTCGGGGGAAGCATCCCCGCGCCCGGGTGCGAAGGGGACTTCGATGGGGACGCCGGCGTCGTGAGCCGCCTGTTCGACGGCTGCGGTGCCCCCCAGGACAATCAAGTCGGCGATGCTGATGTCTTTGCCGAAGTCGGCGCGAATCCGCTCGAGGGTATGGAGGACTTTTTGCAGGCGGGCCGGTTCGTTGCCGGGCCAGAAGCACATGGGCTCCAGGCGGATGCGGGCGCCGTTGGCGCCGCCGCGGTAGTCGGATTGGCGGAATGTGCGCGCACTGTCCCAGGCGGTGGCGATGAGCTCACTGCGTGAGAGGCCGCTGTGGAGCAGTCTGTCTTTGAGTGTGCGGATATCGGCCTGGTCCGGGACGTAATCCGGTGCAGGGATGGGATCTTGCCAGATAAAGTCTTCGTCGGGGACTTCGGGGCCGAGGTAGCGGGTCTTGGGTCCCATGTCACGGTGGGTGAGTTTGAACCAGGCGCGTGCGAAGACTTTTTCAAAGTATTCGGGGTCTTTGTAGAATCGTTCGGCATATTGGCGGAAGATGGGATCTTCGCGCATGGCCATGTCGGCATCGGTCATGATGGGATTGTTGCGCTTGCCGGGGATGTGGGCGTCGAGTGGCTTGTCTTCTTCTTTAATGTGGACAGGCTCCCACTGCCAGGCGCCGGCGGGGCTTTTGCGCAACTCCCAATCGTGGTTGAGCAGGATGTGGAAGTAGGTATGATTCCATCGGTCGGGTGTAGTCGTCCAGGCGCCTTCGAGTCCGCTGGAGACGGTGTGCTCGGCGACGCCGGATGCTTTGGGATTGTGCCAGCCGAGGCCTTGTTCGTGGACGTCCGCGCCTTCGGGTTTTGGGCCGAGGGCCGCGGCATCGCCATTGCCGTGGCACTTGCCGACGGTGTGCCCGCCGGCCGTCAGGGCGACCGTCTCTTCGTCGGTCATCCCCATACGGCGAAATGTGGTGCGCACATCGCGGGCGGTTTTTAAGGGGTCGGGCTGACCGTCCACACCTTCGGGATTGACGTAAATCAAACCCATTTGGACAGCGGCGAGGGGGTTTTCGAGGGAGTCGCGATTGTCCACGTCCGCATAGCGGTTGTGTGTGGCGGCGAGCCATTCCTTTTCGGCGCCCCAATACACGTCTTTTTCGGGGTGCCAGATGTCTTCGCGGCCGGCGCCGAAGCCAAGGGGCTTGAAACCGAGTGACTCATAGGCAACATTGCCGGCCAGAATGAGGAGATCGGCCCAGGAGATTTTGTTTCCGTACTTCTTTTTGATTGGCCAGAGGAGCCGGCGGGCCTTGTCGAGATTGACATTGTCGGGCCAGCTATTGAGGGGGGCGAAGCGCTGATTGCCGGTATTGCCGCCGCCGCGGCCGTCAAAGATGCGGTAGGTGCCGGCGGCGTGCCAGGCCATGCGAATCATCAGGCCGGCGTAGGTGCCCCAGTCGGCGGGCCACCAATCCCGGCTATCTGTCATCAGTTGGCGAAGGTCGGCTTTGAGGGCGTCGTAGTCAAGTTGGGCAAAGGCTTGCCGGTAGTCGAAGTCGCCGCCGTAAGGATTGGTCTTTGTGTCGTGTTGGTGAAGTATGTCCAGGTTCAGGGCCTTGGGCCACCACTCCATCACATCGGGTTGGACGGTGACACTGGCACCATGCCTAACCGGACATTTTCCGTTTGATTTGCTCATAGTATTTCTTTTAGGCGTTGAAACTGCCTGCAAATTAAAGGCGCTATTAATATAGGTCAAATCAATAATATTTATCCCGGCATAGGTTTTGGCTATATTTGGATAATGAATAAATGTTCGCAGTGACACTTTTCCGATCGGGGATACCGGACACAAAAAACGCTCCACGCACGGGCGTGCGTGGAGCGTCAGAGCCAAGGGCGGGCAAGCTTACTTCCGGCGGATGAATTTATATATATCCATATACACGGTCAGGGGTTCCGGCCAGACCGGCGACAAAATACGGCGCAGGGATTCTTCCACGGGTATAGAGGCCTGTTGGTTGTATCGTTTGACGGCGGACCAGGTGGAGATATAGTTGATCAGGTCCTCGGGCATCCATTCTGCCGTAATAGCAAAGTCAGGACAGGGCACCGGGTCGAATGGGAAGTCCACACCGGAATAGCCGGAGATGACGAGTTGGTTCCGGGCGCTCCAAAAGGGGGAAAGTTTGCGATGCAAAGCATCGGCGAGGAGGGCATCTATCTCCGCATTGATGCGAAAGAATCCATAACCGAAGACGGCCAGGATTCCGCCGGGCCGCAGGACGCGGCGGGCTTCCCGGAAGAAGGCGGGGATGTCAAACCAGTGGAGGGCCTGGGCCACGCAGATTAGGTCGAAGTACCGGTCGGGGAATTGGGGCTGTTCGGCGGGGAGGACCCGATATTGGATTTTC
>JALVEF010000398.1 GCA_027031185.1 Saprospiraceae bacterium | reverse complement strand
CTTGCCATGCGGATTGTACCAGCAAGTCGCAAAGCCGTAAGCTTTGCCCCCCTGGATATCCGAACGAAGGCTGTCCCCAACGACCAGCACACGCTCCCGGGCCGGCATACCCATCCGGCGATGGGCCACATCAAAAAAACGCCCGTCCGGCTTGGCATAACCGATTTCATCGGAGACCACGATCACCTCAAAGTCACCAATAATGCCGGTTTTTGTCAGGCGGGGCCGCTGCATCTCTTTCAACCCGTTGGTAATGATGCCGAGCCGGTGACTCAATGCCAGCGTGGACAGCACTTCGCGAGCACCCGGAATCAACTCCGTATAAACGACCAAATTGTCCAAAAAAAGCCGGCTCATTGCGCCCGCATCCCGCTCCAGACCAGCACGATCCAAAAACAGCTCAAATCGCTTCACCCGGAGCCGTTCTGTCGTAATCTCTCCCCGCTCGAAGGCCGTCCACACCTCGTAATTGGCCTGCTCAAACGTATGGTGGTGGGCGTCCGATGCCGGGATACCATTTTGTGCCAGCACAGCGAAAAAACTCCGGCGTGCCGCCTTCCGGAAGTCCAGCAATGTATCATCGGCATCAAACAAAACCCAGTCGTAAGCCATAGCTATGGTTTGTGCAAAAGTGCAACTGTTTAGGTGCTCCTGTTTTTAGCGCAAAAACAGCGGGTACCTAAACAGTTACGCAAAAGTACGCTTTCGCAGGCTGTCACCAAAAAAAGCCCTGCGGATATCCCGCAGGGCTTTTTCAGTTGCATCTTCAAATCCATCAATGCTTGATAGAAATGATGTAATAGTCATTATTGTCACTGGAAGTCTCCACGATATCCGTAATCTTAAACAAGACCTTCGTGCCATTGACGTCAGCGGCAAATACATCGCCGATAGACACCGGAGCGGTCTCAGATACCGAGGTACCGCCATCGTACATGTCAGCAATCTCCTCTTTGTACTGCACGCCGTCAAAGTCACTGCCTGCGGGCAGGGAGCGGAGATCCACACTTCCCACCGGGCTCAGCGTCTTTTTCCAGTTGGCATTGCTGTCCAGCCCGTTGTCCTTGATATGCGGGCTACCGCTGACCGTGGATTGTGCCGAACCATCCAGCAGATCCACGCCACCCTTCATCGGGCCGGCATTATTCCAGAACTTACTGCCCGTGATCAGCGTGTCAATAGGCGTATTGACGTTCGGCTGATTGACAATGACAATGATAGTATCCGCAGCTTTCAGACCGTTTTCATCCTCCACCTCGACCGTGTACATAGATGTACCGTAAGTATTCGGTGTACGGATGTCCACTTTCCATTCAAAGCCGGTCTTTTCATTGGCATCTACAATCAAGACCGGATTGGCGGATGGCTGGCTGCTATTGATAAGGAAATCATTCAGATCCAGCTTGGCACCATCCCGATAGACCGTAAATGCTTTCAACTCCGCACTACCCGTATCCGCCTTCACATTGAGCGTGTACAGGGCAGACGTATCAGTCGTGGTGAGCGTGTCATGGAAGGATGTAGGCAGAATCTCAATCTTGGGACCCGTCTTTTCCGGTTCAGGTGTGATCGGTTCGTCTTTGTTACAACCGGTCAGCAGCGCAGTAACTGCCACCAAAAGAATCAGGCTAAGTTTTAGGAGGTTCTTCATTGTTAATACGTTTTTGTGTTTCGGCAATCAGCCAATTGTTTGAAGATACCGGGCGCATCCGCCCAAGCCGCCGCAAAGTTAGCGGGTATCATATTCATTATCAACCTTATATCGTAACTGTTTAGGTGCTCCTGTTTTTAGGGATAAAATAGGCATTTTTGTTCCTGTTGAAGCAAAAATTTTCGATGCGTAGCAGCGCTACGTGAGAAAAATTTTTGCAAAAACAGGGGCAAAAAGGGCATTTTAGCACAAAAACAGCGGGTACCTAAACAGTTACCTTATATCAACGCAATTCAACACAGCGGTATTTTGCCCCATTGGCCACAAAGCGGATTATCCCACAATAACCACCGAGCCGGCCGAATAGGAAAAGAAAGTTTGCGCACCTTTCAGGCGCGCGTGGATAGGACGACCGTTTGCCATGGAAGCCGGATTAGCCAAAGCTTGCACGAGGGCACCTATCTCCGGCAGCCCATTCGGGGCACAGAGTACCACGCGCCCGCCCAACATATACACGGGCAAAAAGACCCACTAGCGGCAAAATCCACCAC
>JALVEF010000397.1 GCA_027031185.1 Saprospiraceae bacterium | reverse complement strand
ACATGGGTAATTTTCACTGCCACGAGCGCAGGCCCACGGACTGGCTTCCACTACCTTCTGACCTAACCTCGAGATTTGGGCTCTTTGATGCCAGGTAGGCAATGGGTTGATCCAGGACGAAAGGATAGAGCACTGTCAAGGAAGACAGTGTTGGGATGGGCACAGCTTTTCCAACATAGCGAAGTGCCGCCTCGATCAACCAGGCAACGGCCTGATCATTAGTGACGACGATTGGATCTTTCCGTACCAATCGTTTGCCATTTTCTACTCTTTCAATCGCACCCCAACTCGCTTGGCTCTGAATGACCATATTGGTCATGCGCCGGGTACCTTCACGTTCGCCATAAGTTTCACTCATCCGACGATGAAGTTCGGCTGAGGAACAGTCACCTTGTAACGCAGAAAGGCGCCCCACCAGCTCAGCGACTTTCCCGAAGAACGGGTACGAGGCAATCGCCATTCCCCAGGTAAGGGCAGCCGTAGGCGTGCTTGGATCTGCCTTGAATATCTCGACACCTTTCTCAGAAAGATCAGAAAGCTCAGGGCGCGGTTCCAACCAAAGCCGGTTCAACACTGTCCTTGTTTTCTTGCGAGCAGCTGTGCCAAGGCTCGCATCATCCAATAAGGTATTCAGGTCATCGAGCGTACCGAAATCAGCACGAACGCGCAGGGCAGCTGCTGCCCATTCCAGCGGGATGAAGCGGTCAAAACCAATTTTAGGTACCGATGGTGTCATACAGTTCAGTTCACATATTTCACGTTAATAAAAGGTACCAGCAGCTCTTCGACGGATATTCCGCCATGAACTACAACCTGATCATCCTTGGTTACAAATGCCCGACGACCACCAGCAAATAGAGGCATGAAGTTCGCTGGTAGTCCAGCTATATCGAGGCGAAAGGTATCCCCATAGGTTGCTTGAGTTTCAGCAACCATGGCTTCGTTGCGATAGGCTCGCACACGCTCACCACGCATCTCGGATGCGACGCCTTGATTGGGTCTACCCATCCCGACCGCCTCAACATTACCATGGTCGGCGGTTAAATAGACGTGGAAGCCGTTATCCAGCAGCATAGAAAAAAGGCGCTCGACGAAGCCTGATTCGCACCAGCTCTTGATTTGGGTCGCTACGCCCCGTTTACCCAGTACCGCGCCGTGGATGATCTCATCGACGGTATCTACCACAAGCCCAGCAATCTTTACTGATGGATTGGTGAGTTCTGCCTCAATGGCGGGAAGATCGTCGTTACGCTTGATGGATTTCTGGTAGAACACTTCGCTGGCATTAAGCCCGTGGTCCTGCCAAAAGCGCTTCCATTGGCTTGGTTCTTTGGATGTCGACTCAATACTGTCGGCGAACTCACGGGGTCGTAGCCCGGAAAATAATGCTTGACGGGAAACGGACGTTAACGTCGGTAGCCAGGCGAAGCAGGTGTGCTCGTCAAACATCAACCTTTGCGACTGGTTGATCACGCTTTCACGTATCTGAACCCACTGATCGACCGCCAGTCCATCAAAGACTAATAAGGCGATCTTCTGTTCCCCTTCATCCCGGCACATGGATAAGTAGCGCGGGATGTGGTGGACCATAATGGGGCCCTTGGCAGCAGGCAGAGAGGGCAGGTCAGAGAAATGTTTTTCGACCCATTCGCACAAGTGAACATCAGCAGCGTCGAGTAAATCTTGCATCGCGTCCTTGATGCTTTCGGCATGGTACGTGTCCAGCCCATGAAACCGCGACAAGATTTCACCAAGACGGCGGGAAAAATGGGTCCAGTCACGGTGAGATGAATCAACCGTAGGCAATTCACTTATCAGATTTTGGATGCCATCACGTACAAGGTTTTTCATCGATAACGGATCTTGCACAACACCTAGCTTGGCCCACTCGGGCAGCGCTGTTGGTATCCCCTGAACGACAAGCGGATGTAATGTGCCATCCAGGAACATGGAGTCGATGATCACACGCACATCATGGTGATCGAAGGGAACGTCTATCTTGTAGGCATAATCCTCTGGTGCCGGTTCGCCCATCCGGGATCCGGTGATTCCTTGTTGGGTCAAATAGCGATACCAGGCATCTTGCACAACGCGCAGCGTGACACTTTTATGGGCGAACAACTCGGCGATGGGGATGCCTTCAAACGTGTCGTGATCTCCAAGCACTTGCTCGACATGCTGTGCCAACACGGCAGGGAGCGG
>JALVEF010000396.1 GCA_027031185.1 Saprospiraceae bacterium | reverse complement strand
AGCACTGCCACCGGTGCCCCGCTGTGGTATTCGGCGTACGAGAAAAAGCGGCCATCGTCATACTCAAACGAGAAGATATCTTCATAGCGATCGCTGACCGCTATCAAATAGCCCTTGAAGTCCGTGGGCCGCGTCTTGAACGTCTTCTCGCCCAGGAACACACTGTATGCCACAATAGAAGCAGACGATTTGCTGCGCTTTTGGAGATAGAGAAAGTCCCGGTAAGAGGGATTGGGGCGCCGGATGTACTTCCAAAAATCCGACCGGTTGATTTGTATCCAGGGCATCTTGCTGATGTAGAGTACATCATCGCCCAGACGCTGGAGCGAATCCTTGACATTGCGCTCGAGCGAATCCACGGAAGCAAATACCGAAATGATACAAAAGATACCTACCGAAATACCGAGAAGAGAGAGCAACGTCCGCAGTTTGTTGGCCGACAACTGGAAAATGGCCTGCCGGACGGCTTCGCTCGATATTTTCAAAAACCGGATCATCGTCACCAAATCAACTGTACAGGCATGCGCATCTGTACACCCTGCCGTTCCTTAATGGCCCGCAAATCTTCCCAAAACGGCGCCCACTCGCCCAACTCCTTGCGGATGGCCGTGCGCTTGACTTTGGAAAAAGTATCCGGCGACTGACCGGACAAAGTCTCGATCAGGCGCTCCAGTTTGGACTTGGTACGGGGATATTCGACGATGCGCACGTGCTCCACGCCCGCCCGTGTACTGGCCTCGGCTATGGCATCATCCAGGTCGCCGAAGGCATCCGCCAAACCGACGCGAATCGCATCAGTACCTGCCCAAACCCTTCCTTGCGCTATGGCATTGACCGAATCCTTTGGTAGATGGCGCCCCTGTGCCACCCGGTCCAAAAACTGGGAGTACATGGAATCTATCATGCGCTGCATCATCAGAGCCTGCTGCCCCTCCAAGGGGAAATATCCATTCAGCGGCACCGCATTCGGATTGGTCAGTACGGTATCATAATGAATGCCCAGCTTGTCGTCCATCAGCTTGGCCACATTGGGTATCATGGCAAACACACCGATCGAGCCGGTGACCGTGGTGGGCTCCAAATATATCTTGTCTGCATTAGCCAGAATGTAATAGCCGCCGGAAGCCGCCACATCGCCCATAGACGCAATGACCGGTATGCCCCGCGCCTTGAGCAATTCGATTTCACGCCAGATATTCTCGGATGCCAGCGCACTGCCCCCGCCGGAATTGACACGCAGTACCACGGCCTTGACGTGGTCGTCCCGACGGATCTTGCGGAGGATTTTTATGTAAGCCTTGTCACCGATTTCTCCCGGACCGCCCTTGCCGTCCACAATGCCCCCCTCGGCATAGACCACGGCAATTTTGTCCTTGCCTTTGCCTTTGGAGATGCCCGTGGCGAAGTATTTTTCTATGGGCATCAGGTGAATTTTCTTCTTGCTGTCCGGCTTCATCCCCAGCCGCTGCTTGAGATAGCGCTCCAGTTGATCGGGAAAATACAGCGAGTCCACCAGGCCCATGGCCAGCGCATCCGGGGCTTGCTTAATGGAAAGCGTATCCGCCAATGCCTTGATCTGTGAGACCGTCAGATGCCGGCTCGATGCAATGTCCTTGGCAAAGCGGTCATACAATTCGCCGATATAACGCCGGACTTGCAGCTTATTCGCCTCACTCATCTTGGTAAAACGAAACGGTTCGGTGGCACTTTTGAATTTGCCGGCATAAAACACCTGCGCCTTGATGCCCAGCTTGTCCATCGCGTCCTTGTAAAACGGCGTCACCGAGGCAAATCCTTTCAACTGTAGATTGCCTACCGGATTCAAAAAAACCTGATCGGCGGCAGACGCCAGATAGTAGGCACGCTGTGTCAAGAGTTTGTCATGTGCCACAACAAACTTGCCGGAGGTCTTGAAGTCTTCCAGCGCGCGGCGAAGGCGCGCATTGGTACTCAAGCCGTTGGGTGAAAAGATACCTTTGAGCAAGATGCCCTGCACCTTAGGATCCGACTTCGCTTTGCGGATCGTACGTACCAAATCCTGCAAGCCCAAATTGTGGCTATCATCCAGCTTCAGCGACAAACCTCCATCGTACTTGGCATTGTCCGTCCGCTCAGGAATGATGCGATCCATCCGGAGCTCCAATACCGTTTTATCCTTTACGTGAACCTTCGGCGGTCCCCCAAACACAATGCCTAACACCAGGAAAAAGACAAACAGCAGACCCAAGGCCAAGATAAAACCAAGGGCGGAGGCAAGAATTGTCTTTAAAAAGTAGTTTTTCATATACAGCAAGTTTGGTCTATGCACAGTCCTTTTTCTAGAAAACGTAACTGAAAACAAAGGTAGCGTACTTTGCAAAGCAAGGCCTTTTTTTTCGATAAACAGCGCTATCTACCGGATTAGTGGTAAATGATGTATACTCCCAAAAAAAATGTACGTATTTTTACGTACGCTGTCTTGTTTCTTTGGCCGGCGGCGTCTAACTTTGAATCGCCTTCCCAAGTTAGACGCTTCGTAAGCCTTCCGTAACTGTTTAGGTGCTCCTGTTTTTAGGGATAAAATAGGCATTTTTGTGTATGCCGAAGGTAAAATTTTCGATGTGTAGCACCGCTACATGAGAAAATTTTACCAATGGCAGACGCAGA
The DNA here is from genome assembly GCA_027031185.1 of Saprospiraceae bacterium. Classification (GTDB taxonomy): domain Bacteria; phylum Bacteroidota; class Bacteroidia; order Chitinophagales; family Saprospiraceae; genus HyVt-613. The sequence goes on along the minus strand of JALVEF010000396.1, from coordinate 6,006 downwards.
AAGGGCATTTTAGCACAAAAACAGCGGGTACCTAAACAGTTACAGCCTTCCTTAACTATTTAGACGCTCCTGTTTTTGGGATAAAATGTAACTGTTTAGGTGCTCCTGTTTTTAGGGATATAATAGGCATTTTTTAGCTCAAAACAGCGGGCTCCTAACAGTTATTCCAAAGCAAACAAACAGAACAAACAAACACGGATGACAAACAGTACTATGAAGCTCCTGCTTTGGGTGCTTGTGGGGCTCCTAGCAGTAAACAACGGCAAGGCACAAATCAACGTCGTTCCGGCCGGGTCGGCGACTACTACACCAGAAGATCTCATCACTAACGTTTTCTTGGGCGAAGGTGTCCAGGTGCTCAGCATCTCCTATCAGGGCAAGCCCGGTCAGGTAGGCTACTTCACCAACGGATCCGCTGATATCGGCCTGGACCGGGGCATCATCATGTCCACCGGTGAAGCGAGTGCCATAGTGGGGCCGGCATCGGATTTTGCCAGCACCAACACGGGCAGCACGGCTGCCGATCCCGACCTGGACAGCATCGGCAGCACCATACAACCCGGCGCTTCGGTCAATGATGCAGCCATCTATACCATTCAGTTTATACCCATTGCCGACACCCTGCGCTTCCGCTACGTGTTCGGTTCCGAAGAATACCCGGAATATACCTGCACACAGTACAATGATGTGTTCGGTTTTTTCATCTCCGGCCCGGGCATCAATGGCGCCTTCACCAACAACGGTAAAAACATCGCCCTGGTCCCCGACCCCAGCGACCCGACGGGCTTGACCTTTACCACCGACTACGTCTCCATCACCAACGTCCAAAACGGAAACCCCACCGATGCGTCCTGCCAACCCAGTTACCCAATGTATTACAACGACAACTCGTCAAGCCTCAACTTCGTGTACGATGGTTATACCGATGTCTTCACTGCACAAGCCATCGTCCAGCCCTGTCAGGTCTATACCATCAAGCTGGCCATCGCTGACCTAGGTGACAACATCTACGATACCGGTGTCTTTTTGGAAGCCAAAAGCTTTGGTACCGGCTCCATAATCACCGAATTGAATACCGTCAGCGTGGACGGCACCATCGTTGAAGGTTGCTCTGACGCCCAGCTGGTGTTCAAAACATCTTATCCGGCCGAAGCCGACCTGCCGCTTAACTATCAAATTTTCGGCACCGCCACCACGCCCGATGACTACATCATCACCAAAGACGGCAGCCCCTTTACCGCCGGATCTCCACTGATCATCCCACAGGGCGACACCTCCGTCACCCTAAATGTATCTGCCATCGCCGACAACATCGCCGAAAACGGCGAATTCATCGCCGTCAGTATCCAAAAAGACATTTGCACGACCGACACCGTCTATATCCCCATCAAAGACAACATACTGGTACAGGCCGACCTGGGTCAGGACCTGTCTTTCTGTAGTGGCAGCATTGGCGATACCATCCAATTGGATGGCACACTCAACATGACCCTGCCGCCGCCCCCGTCCTTCACATACACCGGCACCGCTAATGATGTGATCTCCAACGACCTGCCCGCTCTCCAGGCACCTCTGTTTGTCTCGGGCGTCCAGCCACCCTATCTGCAAGACGGCGTCATCCGAAGCGTCTGCGTCAAGCTCAAACACAAGTTTGACGCCGACCTGGATATCTTCCTCTTTGCGCCCAACAATGCACCCATCCTGCTTTCGTCCGACAACGGCAACAACTCCCGCGACATGGACATGTGCTTTACGCCGATGGGGCCGCCTGTCACCAGCCTCCAAGACACACTCAGCGCACTGTTTCCACCCAACGGCAGTGTGCCTTTCGCCAATATCAACACCCTGTACTTCAAAGGCCAGTATGCCCCCGAAGGCCCGTTCAGCGACTTTTGGGCCGGTGGTCTCCAGACACCTACCAACGGCAAATGGCGCCTGGTCATTTATGATGACCAGGGGAGTCCCTTCGGCGACCCCGCCACGGGTCTGCTGCAAGAATGGTCCATCACATTCGAACCCTTATTCAAACTACACTACCAGTGGGATACCACGGCTGACCTGTCCTGCCTGGACTGTCCGGATCCCGTGCTGACCATCCCCAACCAAACCACGACTTATCACCTGACGGTCGCCGATACGTATGGTTGTACCACAGAAGACTCTATAACCGTCATTATTCAGGACTCACTGGACGCACCGAATGTGTCTTGCCTGATCGTCGGCAAAGACTCCATCACCTTCGGCTGGGACCCCGTCATTGGCGCCACATCTTACGAAATCAGCGTGGACGGTGGCAGCTGGCAAGACATCGGCAACGTGCTGAGCTTCACCGTCAACGGCCTGGCAATCAACCAAACTGTCCACCTGGAAATCCGCGCCGTCGGCTCCTGTCCCGCCAAAACCGGTGTCGCCGACTGCACCACTCTCGACTGTGTCCAGCCAAACTTTACCGCATCGGCCACGGAAGCAAGTTGCCACGGTGAATCCACCGGCGCCATCCAAATCTCCAACATCACCGGCCCCCAAGCCCCTTATTCGGTCTCGCTCAACGGCATAACGTCCGCAAACGGCATCTTTGACAGCCTCGCTGCCGGCAGCTACCAGGTCATCATCACCGATGCCATCGGCTGCAACTTCCCCGTGGACATTACCGTCCACGAACCGGCCCCATTGACGGCCACCGGCCTGGAAACCCAAATGGTCAGCTGCGCCGGCGACGCCACCGGCGCCGGCGCCATCGAAGTTTCCGGCGGAACCGCTCCGTACAGCTTTCAGCTCAACGGCACCACAGACTCTGTTTTGACACAGGTCGCAGCCGGATCCTACTCCTATACCGTGACAGATGCCCATGGCTGCGCCACCGCCGGCAGCATCACCATTACCGAAAATGCACCCATCACCTTGGAAACCTTCCCCGTCGATCCCACCTGTTTCGATGCCACCGACGGTCAAATAACCGCCTTCAATGTGCAGGGTGGATCCGCTCCTTACACCTACCAATGGAGCGACCCCAACGGACAAACTACCGATAAGGCCATCAACCTGCCCGCCGGCACTTATAGCGTCACCGTATCCGACCAACTGGGCTGTACCGCCGTGCAGCAAAACATCGTCCTGACCGCTCCTGCCGAAATCGTCGCCGATATCACCACGACAAACGCCGTCTGCGGTGGAGCACCCGGCAGCGCCGTCATCACCGCGTCCGGCGGAGCCGGCAATCTCTCCTTCAACTGGAGTGACATCGGCCCCGGACCGGCCCAACGAAACGACCTGCCGGCAGGCAATTACCTCGTCACCATTTCAGACCAAAACGGCTGCGCCAAAGTCGTGGACTTTACCATCGAAGCACCCAGCGATATGGTACTGAATATGACCAACACCAATGTGGACTGCAATGGCGACAACAGCGGCACCGCATCCGTCAGCGTCACCGGCGGCTCACCTCCTTACGCTTACCAGTGGAACGACCCGCTGGCCCAGACCAATAAAACGGCGGTCAACCTGCCCGCCGGACAGTACAAAGTCATCGTCACCGATGCCCAGCAATGCGTACAGAGCGACACGATTACCATCACCGAACCGGACGCACTCAGCGTGGACACCAGCGTCCAACATATCTCCTGCTTTGGGGCGGCCACCGGCGCTATCACCACACAAGTCACCGGCGGCACACCGCCCTACCAATACTCCTATACGCTTCCCGACAACTCCACGGTAGCTACGCCCAATCTCCAGGACATACCGGCCGGCACCTACCAGCTTGTCGTCACCGATGCCCACAACTGTCAGGTGGCGCTTGACATCACCATCCAGCAACCCGCTCCCGTCACACTTTCCTTTGCCCAGATTGACACCATCTGTTTTGGCAGCAACAACGGCACGGCCCAGGTCTCCGTTTCAGGTGGCACTGCTCCCTACCAGTATGCCTGGGACTTTGCCAACAGCACCACACCACAAATTCAGGGTGCGCCCGCCGGCACCTACCAGGTCACCGTCACGGACGCGAAGGGATGCACCTATGCAGACCAAGCCATCATTCCCGAATATCCGGAGATACAACTCTCGCTCACCCAGACGCCCGCCCTGTGCCACGATGACCCATCCGGCAACGCCGTGGTCCAAACCATCACCGTAAACGGCCAGAGCCGGCCTTTGTCCGATTATTCCTTTGTGTGGAATACCACACCCGCACAAACCACTCCCGACGCCTACCAGCTGACCGGCGGTCAAACCTATCAAGTCATTGCCACCGATAAACTCACCGGTTGTACCGCCGGCACCGACATCCAAATCGGCAATCCCCAAGCCCTGACCGCCTCACTCGTCGAAGTGCACGGCGTCTCTTGTCGCGGATCACAGGACGGGACCGCCAGAGTGACCGCCACAGGTGGCACACCACCCTACACTTACCAATGGGGAATTTCCGCCAATAACCAGACCGGCGATTCCGCTTCCAATCTCCCCAAGGGAGACCATCGCGTCGTCATCACCGATGCCCACAACTGCCAAACCGAACTGATCGTCACCATTGACGAGCCGGAAGCGATCGTCATCACGCCACAAGTCACCGATGTAAACTGTGCCGGAGAGTCCACCGGACAGATAAACATCCAGGTCACCGGCGGCGAAGCACCCTATCAATATAGCTGGAACATCGGACAAAACCAGCCCGACCTATCCAACCTCCCCGCCGGACATTATACCCTTACCGTGAGCGACCACCGCGGCTGCTCCAAAACACAGGATATTGACATCACCGAGCCGGGACAGCCCTTACTTGCCACCGCCGATGCCACGCCCGTCACTTGTCACGGTGACCGCAACGGCACCATCGCCATCCGCGCCGACGGCGGCACACCGCCCTACCGTTACAAACTCAACGACGGCAATTTTACCTCCTCCGCCAACAAAGTCGGACTCTATCCCGGCGACTACAACGTCATCGTCCAAGACCACCGCGGCTGCCTGGATACCATCACCGGAATAGCCGTCCAGGAACCGGAACCCGTCCTCGTGGACATTGGGCCCAATCTCATCATTGACTATGGAGATTCCGTCCAACTGTCAGCCGATGTCCAAAATGCCGTGGGCTCCATCACGTACCAGTGGGCCGTTTCCTCGCAAGACGAAAGCATATCATGCAACGACTGCCCCACACCGTGGGTTATGCCCCGCTATCAGGAATATTACTACCTGACCGTCGTAGATGAAAACGGCTGCACCGCGGGGGACGAGGTACTGATCAATGTCAACAAATACACCAGGATCTTCGTCCCCACCGGCTTCTCTCCCAACGGAGACGGCCACAACGACATCCTGACCGTCCTGGGCGAAAAAGGCGTGATCATCGAGTCTTTCAGCATCTTCGACCGCTGGGGCGAAAAAGTCTTTGAACGCACTTCATTCCCCATCAACGACACGGCCGCAGGCTGGGATGGCATCTTCCGCGGCCAGCCCATGCCCGCCGGCCAATATGCCTGGCAGTTGCGTGCCATTATGCCGGACGGGCGGCTGGTGACACTGCAAGGACTTTCAACCTTATTGCGCTAAAAGCGTTTCTGTAAATGCTTGGTCCGTGCGATTCCGCCTGACGCAAGACCGCACGTACTAAGTGGGAAAAAGTTTACCGACCTGCCGGTCGGTGTGTTTGGGATGTAAAATGCTTGAAAACATGGAAACATCACAACTGCATGACCTGATCAAGGCCGAAACGGCTACCATTGTGGATGTCCGGTCTCCGGAGGAGTTCAGGGAAGGCCACGTCCCCGGTGCCGTCAATATTCCGTTGGACACCATCGCCGAGCAGCGCGACCGCCTCAAGGCCATGAGCAAGCCCATTATCCTGTGCTGCCGGTCCGGCAACCGCAGCAACCAAGCTTACCAAAAGCTCAAAGCGCGCGGCTGCACGGACATTGTGGACGGCGGTGCCTGGCGCGACGTCTATTTGCACCGTTTATAAAGAATCAGGCCATAAACAATGACTTTGTCAGCCTAAAAAAAAAAGGT
>JALVEF010000395.1 GCA_027031185.1 Saprospiraceae bacterium | reverse complement strand
ATTCGCTCTGTACATTAAATTTTCGATGTGTAGCACCGCTACATGAGAAAATTTTACCAAAGACAGGCGCGAAAAGGCCATTTTAGCGCAAAAACAAGGGGTGCTCAAACAGTTACAAGGCAAAGACAGGGGCAAAAAGTCCATTTTAGCGCAAAAACAAGGGGTACCTAAACAGTTACAATAAAACACATATATTTGCAATCAAGACAGCTTACAACCATGACGAAATACACCGAAGAAAATATCAAATCCCTCGACTGGAGAGAGCATATCCGTCTTCGCCCGGGCATGTACATTGGCAAGCTGGGCGATGGATCCGCACCCGATGACGGCATCTACGTCCTGCTCAAAGAAATCCTCGACAACTCCATTGACGAGTTCGTCATGGGCAACGGACGCGAGATCGAAGTCCGTATCCAAGACGGCACCGTCGAAGTGCGCGACTACGGCCGCGGCATCCCCCTCGGTAAAGTTGTCGAATGCGTCTCCAAAATCAACACCGGCGGCAAATACGATTCCAAAGCCTTCAAAAAATCCGTCGGACTCAATGGCGTCGGCACTAAAGCCGTCAACGCACTTTCCGAGCACTTTCTCGTGCAGTCCTTCCGCGACGGCAAAGAAAAAACCGCCGAATTTCAAAAAGGAGAAATCACCCTCAACAAAAAAATTGCCAAATCCAAAGAAAAAGCCGGCACTTTAATCCGCTTCAAACCAGACCCCGAGCTTTTCAAAAACTACCGCTTTGTCAATGAATACGTCGAAAACCTGCTCTGGAACTACGCCTATCTCAATGCAGGTCTCAAGATTCGTTTCAACGGCAAAGTCATACAGTCCAAAAACGGCCTGCTCGACCTCCTACAGCGCAAAAACAGCGGCGACAAATTCCGCTACCCCATCATCCACTTGCGCGGAGATGATATCGAAGTAGCCATCACGCACGGCGACCATTACGGCGAACAATACTACTCCTTCGTCAACGGGCAGCATACCACACAGGGTGGCACCCATTTGGCTGCTTTCAAGGAAGCTTACGTCAAAGTCATCCGCGACCATTTTAACAAAAACTTTGACCCCAAAGACGTCCGCGCTTCTATCATCGCCGCCATCAGTGTCCGCATCGAAGATCCTGTCTTTGAGTCCCAAACCAAGACCAAGCTCGGTTCTACCAATATCAGTGCAGACCCCGAAGCCCCCACCATCCGCACTTGGGTACTCGACTTCCTCCGCCGCGAATTGGACAACTACCTCCACAAAAACCAAAGCACGCGCGACGCCCTCCTCAAGCGCATCGTCCAGTCCGAAAAAGAACGCAAAGAAATCGCCGGCATCAAAAAAATCGCCAACGCCCGCGCCAAAGCCGCCAAAATACACAACAAAAAACTTCGCGACTGCAAATACCATTACAACGCCAAAGGCCCGGCCGACAAGGTCAACAATACCGCCATCTTCATCACCGAAGGAGACTCCGCCAGCGGTTCTATCACCAAAGCTCGCGACGTCGAAACCCAGGCCGTCTTCAGCCTCCGGGGCAAGCCGCTCAACTGCTACGGCATGACCAAAAAAATCGTCTATAAAAACGAAGAACTCAATCTGCTCCAACACGCACTCAACATCGAAGATGGCATCGAAAACCTTCGCTACAACAAGGTCATCATCGCCACCGATGCCGACGTGGACGGCATGCATATCCGCCTCCTACTTCTCACTTTCTTTTTGCAGTTCTTCCCCGAACTTGTCCGCGAAGGCCATTTGTTTATCCTGGACACCCCGCTCTTCCGCGTGCGCGACAAAAACCGGACTTTTTACTGCTACTCCGAGCAAGAGAAGCAGGAAGCCATACAAAAGCTGCGCGGCAAAGCCGAAGTCACCCGCTTCAAAGGCCTCGGCGAAATCTCTCCGGCTGAGTTCGAAGACTTCATCAACGAAAATATGCGGCTGGATCCCGTCACCTTTACCGAAGGCGACAACATTGACGCTATCCTTGCCTATTACATGGGGAAAAACACGCCCCAACGGCAGGACTTTATCATTGACAATCTTAAAATCGAATTAGATACCGTGGACGACGAAATGCCCGAAACAGCCGATGCTGACAGCACCTGACTGCCATTTTGACCTACCAACAGGCCCTTTATCCCTGTGGCACAATACTTGGCGCCCCTTTTATCGGGCATGTTTCTCGCAAACCACTGCCGTTTTGGCACTTTCATCTGATGT
>JALVEF010000394.1 GCA_027031185.1 Saprospiraceae bacterium | reverse complement strand
CGGCGGCTTTAGCCGCCGGGCAGAAAAGCAAAAAAAAATCAGGGGCTTTAGCCCCGGGCCCAAGCCCATTTTCGGGGCCGAAGCCCCTTTTTGTTTGCTACTTTTTTGGCAAGGCAAAGGCAAGCAAGGAAAGGCAAGCAAGGCCCATTTTGCCGGCGGCTTTAGCCGCCGGGCAAAAAAGCAAAAAAAAAATCAGGGGCTTTAGCCCCGGGCCCAAGCCCATTTTCGGGGCCGAAGCCCCTTTTTGTTTGCTACTTTTTTGGCAAAACAAAGCAAGTAAGTGCGAGAGATACCGTTGAAGTGCTTCGCACTTACTTGTAACTATCACTCGCTCCGGGCCGCTTTCCTACAAAGCGCAAAATCACATACAGCAGGGCAAAGCCCACCAGGAATAATATCCCCGATACCAGCAGCCCCCCGCCCAGGCGTGCGGCCAGACCGCACAAGACCAGACTGACGGTTCCCACCGTCAGTGCATAGGGCATCTGGGTGCGCACATGGTCTATATGGCTGCACTTGGTGGCCAACGAACTCAAAATCGTCGTGTCCGAGATGGGCGAGCAGTGGTCACCTACCACGGAGGAAGCCAGCACTGTCGCTACCACGTTGAAGAGAATTTCCAGACTCACCGGCTCCGGCAGCCCGGCAGCGTGGCTGACGGCCCACGTCGTCGGTATGGCAATCGGGTATAGGATGGCCATCGTGCTCCATGACGAACCGGTCGAGAAGGATATCACAGCACCCAGTAAAAAAATGATGACTGGCACCATATACGGCGAAACACTGCCGCGCATCATCTCTGTCAGGAAGTCCGCCGTGTGGAGCTCTTTGGTTGTCGCCGCCAGTGCCCAGGCCAGCGTCAGTATGACCAGGGCGGGCATGATGGCCTTGAAGCCCGTCAGCAATGTGTCCATCGTACGCTTTAGATTCATGATGCGACCGCCGATGGTCAGCAGTGCGGCGACCAGGATGCCGCTGGACGAGGCCCACAAGAGTGCCGTATAAGAATCCGAACTGCCAATGATTTTTCCGACTTTGACGAGTGTGCTTCCTCCACTGCCGCTCTCGGTTGTCAAGACGTCCAGATGCCGCCAGATCTCCCCCCAGTGGTGGTTGGCCAGTGCGACACCTTTGGCCGTCAGCTTGGCGGCGGCGGCTTCCATGCCTGTGTACAACAGGCCGTACAAGGTAACGGCAACCACGGTCAAAACCGGCAGGACTGCGTTGTAGCCGCGCAGTGGTGCGCCTTCTACCGGCGCTAGGTCTTCCGTATCCTCCGTATTCACATATTCGTCATCGGCCAATGAGACGCGCCCCGTGGTTCGTGCCCGGTGTTCTGCTGTGTACATAGGGCCGAAGTCGCGCCCCAGGCGAATCATCATCAGTATGAATACCAGCGTCAGGATGGGGTAGAAGGAGTATTTTAGCGAGGCCAGGAATATCGCATACGGCGTCAGCTCGGCGTTGAAGTGTGGCAGGCCGGTCAGGCCGGAGTCTATGTAGCCCAGTTCTGCCCCGATCCAGGTCGTCACAAAGGCGATGGCCGAGACGGGCGCTGCCGTGGCATCCACGATATAGGACAGTTTTTCCCGGGATATCTTAAACCGGTCCGTCACTGGGCGCATCGTATTGCCTACGATCAGTGTATTGGCGTAGTCATCGAAGAAGATGGCCACGCCCAGCAGCCAAGTGATAAACTGGGCCGACCGCGGGGTGCGCGCAAAGCGCGTCAGGGATTTGACCACGCCCGCCATGCCGCCGTTGCGCGAGATGATGGCTACCATGCCGCCGATCATCACCGAAAATACCAACACGGAAATGTGTCCCTTGCTGTACAGGCCGTTTACAATGTACTTGGTCAGCACATCCCAAAAGCTCTTGATGAAGTAAAAGAATGAGTCCAGCCGCAGGCCGCCGGCGATAAAGGCCCCCGTCCAGATGCCAGCGAACAGGCTCACCACCACTTCCTTGAACCACAAGGCCAAAAAGATGGCAATCAATGGCGGCAGGATGGACATCCAAAGCGGTATCTGTCTGACACGGATGCTGCCGTCGCGGCGTTTTGACAGGTGATAGATCTTGACATCGCGCCCGTGTTTGAGCACGTACAACTTACCTTCCCGGGACAACTTTAACGGATACTGTGCCTTTGATTGGCTAAACGTCAGACTATCCGTTTTGCCATTGATCTGGAATGCTTGTCTTCCCTCGGCGCCCGGCAAGTGGATTTCCAGCGACGGATTGGTGCCGCCGGCGACCGAAATCGAAAAATTAGTCTTTTGGTCTTGTGCCTGCACGCGCAAAGCGGCGATGAGCAGCACACAAAGAAGTGCGATCGTTCGTTTCATTGTAGTTTTCTCATTACTTTGCCGGTCGGCAAATACGAATACATAAACAATGGGCAAGAATACGATTTTTAGCGCAATTACAAGCCTTTTTTGCCTGCATTTGGCGGCACAGACTCTGATGCCATGGCCGGTGGACTTTACCGTTGGCGGTGCCGGCTATCCATTGCCGACGGCCGGCGGGATGAATCTGCCCCAGTTTTCGGAAGCGGATTTAGATCAGGACGGGACGACTGATTTGTTTGTCTTTGACCGCGACGGCAACGCGATGAATGCCTTCCGGCGCACCGCTTCCGGCTGGCAAAATGCACCGGAATTGTTGGCCGGCTTCCCAAGACTCAATGACTGGGCCTTGCTCTATGATTACAATCAGGACGGAGCCCCCGACATTTTTTCCTACACGAGTGAGCCGGGCATCGCGGGCGTGGAAGTTCACAAGGGCAAGTGGCAAAACGGTCATCTGGCTTTTGACAAGTTGAGCTTCAATCAGGCCTCTGACATTTTGTATTATGAAGGAGCCGGCGGGACGCCGGTCAATTTGTATGTCTCTAAAATTGACCTGCCGGCGTTGGCGGACGTGGACGGGGACGGCGATATGGATATCCTGACTTTCGCACCCAATGGCGGCTACGTGGAATATTTTCGCAACTTTTCCGAAGAGACGGGCCACGGAGCCGATACACTCCTCTTCCAAAAAGCGGACAACTGCTGGGGCAAATTTCTGGAAAGCGGTACCGGAAAGGCCATTACCTTGAGCTCCGACCCGGCTCAGTGTGCCCAACCGCTGCACGGTGGACCGGCGACCACGAGTCGCCACATCGGCTCTACCGTCCTGGCTCTGGATACCGACGAAGACGGCGATCAGGACCTGATCCTGGGCGATGTCTCTTATGACAATGTGGTCTGGCTCCACAATGGCGGTACGCCGCAGCAGGCGTTTATGACGGCACAGGACACGAGTTTTCCCCAATCCCATCCCGTGATGGTACCGGTCTTCCCCGCCGGCTTTGCCGCCGATCTGGACGATGACGGTGACAAGGACCTAGTCTTTGTCCCTAACGCAAAGGGCACATCCGACCTGCACAATGTATGGCGATATGACCGCAGCGCATCCGGTACGTATCTCTTTGTGCAAGATGACTTCCTGGCCGGCGAGATGCCCGATTTGGGTACCGATGCCTTCCCTGCTTTCGCCGACCTGAACGGCGATGGTCTCGTGGATCTGGTCATCGGCAACGGCAAGCGCTATGGTACCACCAATGGCGAGGGCAGCCGCCTGACCCTGTGGTACAATACCGGCACACTTCAGCAGCCCGTCTTCGAATTGGCGGATACCAATTTTCTGAATATTCCCGGACAGTTTCCCGACCTGTGGGAGTTGGCTCCGGCCTTTGGAGACCTGGACGGTGACGGGGATTTGGATTTAATGGTCGGCGAGCACACCGGCGGACTGATCTACTTTGAGAATACCGCCCCGTCCGGCTCGCCCGCCGACTTCGCTTTGGGCGTCTATCCCTTCCATGATATAGACGTGGGCCTGGCCGCGCGCCCCGCTCTGGCCGACGTGGACGATGACGGACTCACCGACTTGGTGATCGGCGAGCGCAACGGCAATCTGAATTTCCTGAAAAATATCGGTACGGCCGGCGCACCCGACTTCAACAGCGACCACCAGTCCGCACCCAACGACCCGTTTTGGGGCAGCGTGGACGTGCGCGAACTCGGTCACGTGACGGGATACAGCGCGCCTGCCCTGTGGAAGGCAGAGGACAGTGGCAGTTGCTGGTGGGCAGTGAGAGCGGCCGTCTTCATCGCTACTCGGATATTGAGGGTAATTTCTCCGGCATGTTTTCCCAGCTGACCGATGACTACGGCCATTTGCGCGACGGCGGTAAACTGTCGCCGGCATTATACGATGTCAACGGGGACGGGAAGATGGAGCTGATCGCCGGTAATTCGCGCGGTGGTATCACGGCGTACAAAACCGATTTGCAGGCGCCCGTAGCCAACCGGAAACTATCGGAATGGCGCCCGGTGGTCGTCCTGCCCAATCCGGCCCGCGTCGAGGCGTGGATCCTCTCGCCGCCAGGCGAAATCATTCAAACTGTTGCCCTGTATGACGCATACGGGCGCGTGGTTTGGTACGGGTGTGCCGCCCGCATCCCTGTCGCCGATTTGCCCGCCGGCATCTTTGTCGTGCGTGTACGCACCAATGTCCATAACTATATGATGAAGTTAATTAAAAATTAAAAATGAAAAATAGCTTGCCCCGCACTTACTTGCTTTGCTGATTTGGGCTGACCCCTTTCGCATTAGCCTCTTGCTGGATGAACCCCATTTGCTCCGCTTTTGGGGCAAGTAAGTGCGGGACGTTGAATTGCTGCGCGTTGAACTTGCTTCGCGTTGAGTTTGCGCCTTTCGGCGCGTTGAACTTGCTTCGCTCTAGTAGTAGGCACGCGCCTTTTTTGTACAGCAAGTAAGTGCGGGGTTGTTTGTTTGGACTTGATAAAGAAGCCCTTATTACGAATTGCCGGCGCCGGTAGTGGCAAGCCTGTTTTGCCGGCGGGCGCCGGCAAAACATTGGGCACATCGCTCAAAAAAAATACCGTCACCCGGCCGGTGACGGTATTTTTTTTTGGCGGGAGCGTCTTTTTAGAAGACAAAGCGGAGACCGAATTGGGTCTGCCAGCGGGACAAGAGACTAAAGTCATCTGTGAAGCTCTTCTTCAGACTCGGGTCGAAGCTGTAGATGACATTGCCGTCCGCATCGGTCGCGGCGCCGATGGGCTGTGTGTTGGTTGGATTCTGGCGCACGCCCCAGGAGGAATTGAGCAAGTTGCCGAAGTTCAGGATGTCAATGCTGAACTCAATGCGGCGGCTATCCGCCATGCGGTATTCCTGCAAGATGCGCAAATCCCAGTCGGAATACCAGGGAGAGAGGAGCGCATATTTGCCGGCATATTTGCCGCGATTGGCGGACAGATACTTGTCCTGGGCGATGAATTCCTTCAGGGCGCGGCGCTGGTCTTCGGCGGAGAACTGCGTCTCGTCGAAGTTCATCTGATCCACTTCGGCGTCGGTGGGAATGTAGATCAGGTCGTTGAGATTGGAGCCGTCGTGGTTGATGTCGCCGGAATAGGTGTAGCTAAACCGGCCGCCCTTGACGTACTCGAAGAAGGTGGAGACGGTCGTGCCCCAATGGCCTCCGTATGTCCATTTTTTAGAGGCGGCGCCTACGATGCGGTGTTTGTGGCCGAAGAGCGACGGCGAGAGCACGGGCAGGTTGACATGGCCGAAGGCCGGATTGCGCGCATAAGCATCGGAGGAAATCTCCGCCGGAATGGAGCTGGCATCGCGGGAGTCGAGATAGTCATAGCCGATGGTGGCAAACATATCCCGTCCCCAGCGTTTTTGCAGTTGGAGAGAGATGTTGAAGGTGCGCCCCACGTTGGTGTTGGTAAAGACGTAGGCGTTGGTGGGACCACCGAAAGGATTGAGTGCCCGGTCGGTGGTGTCCACGTAATAGGGACGGTTGTCCACGCCTTTGAGTTTGCCGGTGGGCGGCTTCAGTCCGTAGTTGCGAACCATCATAGCGTGGATGTCCTTGGTATAGACGACATCGGCGGACAGGATGTAACCGTCGCCGACCATCTTATCTATGCCGATATTGGTGCGCCATACCTGCGGGAAGCGGAAATCGGGCTTGGTAACGGTGTAAAAGAACCAGTTGGGGTTGGCGACTTGGTTGCCGACCCAGACAAAGGGGAAACGGCCGGAAAACATGCCGCTGCCGCCGCGCAGTTGGAAGGTTCTGTCGCCATTGACGTCCCAGTTGAAGCTGATGCGCGGCGAGATGTTGGGTTTTTCTGCCGGCAGTACGGTGTGGTCAAACTTGATGGGATTGCCGTCTTCGTCATAGTAGGTAATGCTGGGATCGTAGCAGCAGTTGCGCTCGAGATTTTCTTCGATTTTCTTTTTGGTGTCGAAGTATTCGGGTTTGTCAATGCGCAGCCCGACGGTGAGCACAAAGTCATCGGTCATTTGGATTTCGTCTTGTGCGTAGAGGGCGATTTGACCGACGTTGGTTTCGGCGAGTGCCCAGCCTTGATAGCCGGCGGCGGTGTCCTGATCGACGCCTTCGGGCCCGTCATAGCCGCCGTATTTTTCAAAGGTCTCCTTGGCGGCCACAACCCAGGCGTTCAAGTCGCTGTTGGGGTCGAGGACGGCCGCTTCGAAGTCATCCACGGAGGCGAAGTCGGGCGCGAAGACGCCCGGGTAGGCGTTGAGATTGAAGGAGTTGTCAAAGGCAAACTTCTCGAAGTTGAATCCTACGGTGACGGTGTGTTTTTTGAGGAAGATGTCGAGATTGTCTGTCAGCTGATAGACATCCTGCCGCAGGCGGTTGTGAATGGAGAAGGGCTCGTGGCCGGCGACGATGGCGCGGATGCCCGCCTGTGCGATGTTGATGGTAGGGAATGGCGTGGAGCGCGGCTGTCGCGAGTCGCGGAAGGCAGTATAGCCGACTTGCAGGTTGTTGGCTATCTTATTGGAGAATCGAGACTTTAACTCGATGATGCCGGAGTGCAGCTTGTTAAAAATGGTGTATCCGGAGTTTTCAAACTGCAAGGTAATCTGGTCCGGACCGCGCCGTCCGATGGCGGAGGGGTGTGCGTTTTTGTCGCGGAGGGCATCGAGGAAGTTGTAGGTAGCGGTCAGTGTATGGTCTTTGTTGATGTTGAAGTCGAGTTTGAAGATGCCTTTTTGGTTGTTGGTGCGGTGAGTATAGCCCTCGTAGGCGCCGGTTTCGTATCCGTAATGTTCTTTGAGTAGCTGGGAGACACGCTCCATATCGGCAGCGGAGACGCGGGAGACATTGGATCCGGTCAGGCCGGGGCGCGCGGCGAAGAAGTTGGAACCGAGGTCGGTACGGCGCTCCAGTTCGGCATTGGCGAAGAAGAACAGGCGGTTTTTGATGATAGGTCCGCCGATGCTAAATCCGGTCTGGAAGTGGTTGAGGTCGGGGACGAAGATTTTGTTACCGCGGACCTTGCCGCCGGTCAGGTCCTGGTTTCGATAAAATCCAAATACGGTGCCTTTGAACGTATTGGTGCCGGACTTGGTGACAGCGTTGATGGAAGCCCCGGTGAAGCCGGCCATTTTGATGTCGTAGGGGGCGATGTCCACCTGGATTTGGTCAATGGCGTCCAGCGAGACGGGTTGGGCGTTGGTTTGGCTGCCCGGGGTTGCGGCGTCCAGTCCGAATGGGTTGTTGAAGACGGAGCCGTCGAGGGTGAAGTTGTTGAGTTTGTTGTTGCGGCCGCCGAAGGAGTTTCCGTCGGAGGCGGGTGTCAGGCGGGTATAGTCCTTTGCGGAGCGCGAGATGGTGGGGAGTTTTTCGATCTGCCCGCGGTCAATACTGGTGGAGGCGCCGGTGCGCTCTTCATTCAGGATGGCGTTTTTGGTGGCTTTGACGGTAACGGTCTGGATTTCGACGGCTTCAGGCGTCAGTTGGATGGAGATTTTTTTCTTTTGGCCAACCGTCAGGTAGTAGTCATCCAGGGTCTTGGGCTTGTAGCCGACGTAGCTGGCTTCGATGGTATAAGGCCCGCCGATGCGGAGGTTGGGCAGGCGATAGGAACCATCGGCGGCGGTGTACGTGCCGTACTGGGTGCCCGATGGGGTGTGAATGGCAGTGACGGTGGCCGCTTCGAGCGGCTGGCCCTTTTCGTCCACCACCTTGCCGTAAATGGTAGATGTGGTCACCTGCGCCGTCAAGGATACAGCGGTGCAAATGGCCAAAGCCAGGACAAGTAGTTGTCGTCTCATTGTCAGAAAGATTTTGTTAGTGAAGTGAATGGTCTCTACGTGCGAATGCACGCCTTTTGTTCATGGATGGGACAAAGGTAGAAAAAAATTGGCACTCCACGAGGCCTCCCCGCTATGTGCTGCCACGAAAAAAATGCCGGGCACCGGCACTGCCCAAACCGTGCGCGCTCCCGCACTTACTGGCTCCCGGTGCGGGGGAGAAAGCCCTGACCCGAAATAAGTAATGAAGCGGTAATTGTTTGGTCCCCCCTTGTTTTTGTGCTAAAAACAGGAGCAGCCAAACAGTTACATAATTACATAATGCGGAAGTACCAAGCTTCTTACTTGTCAGCAAGTAAGTGCGGGGATGCGCAAACTTTTTCTTTCATAACCGGCCAGTGAAAACTTGCCCATTGGCCTTGACAATGGACAAAAAAAGCTCGTGACTTTTCACGAGCTGAAACGAATTTTACAATTCTTAACCAAAACTTACACGGTTAACTTTACGGCAAGTACCGTGCCAGGTTTTGTTACAACACTACTTTTACGGGAACGGT